>JASLEW010000800.1 GCA_030150965.1 Thermoanaerobaculia bacterium
GGTCGCCGAGCGCCTGCAGGCGCCGATCGCCAAGGCCCTGCTGGGCAAGGCGGTGGTGCCGGACGACAGCGACTACTCGACCGGCGGCATCGGCCTGCTCGGCACGCGGCCGTCGCAGGAGGCGATGGAGGGGTGCGACACCCTGCTGCTCGTCGGCACCTCGTTCCCCTACATCGAGTTCCTGCCCAAGCCCGGCCAGGCGCGCGGCGTGCAGATCGACCTGGATCCGGTGCGCATCGGCCTGCGCTACCCGGTCGAGGTCGGCCTGGTGGGAGACGCTCGGGCCACCCTCGCCGCGCTCCTCCCGCTGCTCGACCGCCACGGGCGCAACGGCTTCCTCAAGAAGTCGCGCCGCGCGATGAAGGAGTGGCAGGAGCAGATGGCGGAGCAGGCCAGCCGGCAGGACAAGCCGATGAAGCCGCAGGTGGTGGCCTGGGAGCTGGGCAAGCGCCTGGCGGACGACGCCATCGTCTCCTGCGACTCCGGCACCAACACCACCTGGTTCGCCCGTCACATCCCGGTCCGGCGCGGCCAGATGCACTCGGTCTCCGGCGGCCTCGCCTCGATGGCCGGCGGTCTGCCCTACACCATCGCGGCGCAGCTCGCCTATCCGGCGCGGCAGTGCGTGGGCTTCGTCGGCGACGGCGGCTTCACCATGCTGATGGGCGAGCTGGCCACCGCGGTCAAGTACCGCCTGCCGATCAAGATCGTGGTGGTCAAGAACAACACCCTGGGCCAGATCAAGTGGGAGCAGATGGTCTTCCTGGGCAATCCGGAGTACGCCTGCGACCTCCACCCCATCGACTTCGCGGCCTTCGCCCGCGCCTGCGGCGCGAGCGGCTTCACCCTCGACGATCCCGCGACCTGCGGCGAGGTGCTCGACCAGGCGCTGTCCACTCCCGGCCCGGTGGTGATCGAGGCGGTGGTCGATCCCTACGAGCCGCCGATGCCGGGCCGGGTGAGCGCCAAGCAGACGGCCAAGCTCGGCGAGGCGCTGCTGCGCGGCGAGCCGAACCGCGGCAGGATCGCCGTCACCCTGCTCTCGGACAAGGTGCGCGAGCTGGTGTGAGGGCCGGCCGCCGCCGGCAGGGGCAGGGCGGCGGGGCTTGGACCGGCCTGCCCCGCGCGGTTCGTCCCGGGATGTCGCGCCTGGCGTGCCGCGCCCGCACAACCACTATTGAAGGCCCGCGGCCCGGCGCGGCCCCAGGATCGCGAAGGCGGCGCCGCCGAGGCCGGACGCCAGCGCCGCCGTCGCGACCGGATGCTTGCAAGCTCGAGCGAAAGGAGCCCACCCATGCGCAAGCTCGACAGGAAGAGATTGACTCTCACCCGTGAGACCCTGAAGTCCCTGGAGGAGAACCTGCATCTGGTGGCGGCCGGGTCCGAGACCGTCATCGTCGGGTGCATCCCCCGGACCCAGGGGATCTGTCCGATCACCACCACCTTCTGAGCCGCCAGCCGGCGCGCCGGCGCCGGGCGCGCGGCCCTGGCACCAGCCTCGGCCGCCGCCCGGCCGGCCTCCTTCGCGAGGTCCCTATCCGCCCGGCAGCCCCTGCGCGAAGACCTCCCGCAACGGGATCCGCAGGCCGGGGAAGAGCGGCGTCTCCAGGGTGTCGCCGGCGGCGAGCGAGAGCACGGTCCGGCTGCCGCGGCGGTGGACCTCGATCGTTTCCCTGCCTGGATCGACGATCCAGTATTCGGGCACGCCGTGGGCCTCGTACAGGCGGCGCTTCTTGGTCCGGTCCCGCCCGCGGGTCGAGGGCGAGAGGACCTCGACCACCAGGTCGGGGGCGCCGGCGACGTGAAGCTTGCGCAGGCGATCGGCGTGCGCGGCAGCGACGTAGGTGATGTCGGGCTCGACCACGTCGCGCGCGCTGAAGACCACGTCCACCGGGCTGATGAACAGGCTGCCCAGCCGGTGCGCCCAGACGTGGTTGGCGAGGATGCGCCCGAGGTTGAGCACGATGACCTGGTGGCGCAGCGCCGGCGCCGCGCTCATGAAGTGCTCGCCGCCGATGAGCTCGTGGCGGAAGAGATCCTCGGGCAGGCGCCGCAGATCCCGGTAGGTCCGTGGTGGCGGTTCGAGCTTGACGAGCATCGGCTGCCTCCCCCTCGTGCCATGCTATCCCCCCACCTGAATTGACGTAAAGCGGGGGCACGACGGTCACCTCCTGGCGCGCTGCCGCCGAGCGCCAGGTGGCCTCACCGGGCGTCGTTCGGGCGCTCGGCCTCGTCCGGTATGGCCTCGCCCGCCAGTCTCTCAATCCTGGCGCAGCGAGGTCACCGGGTCGACTGCCGCGGCGCGCCAGGCGGGGATGCAGCTGGCCGCGGTGGCCACCAGGGCCAGCAGCGTCGCCACCGCCAGGAGGGTCGGCGGGTCGTAGGCGCGGACGGCGAAGAGCAGGCCGGCGATCAGGTTGTTGAGCAGCAGCGAGCCGGCGAGGCCGCCGGCGATGCCCACCAGGGTGAGCCAGACGCTGCGGCCCAGCACCAGCCGCATCACCTCGGCGGCGCGGGCGCCCAGCGCCATGCGGATGCCCATCTCGTGCGCCCGCTGCGCCACCATGTAGGACATGACGCCGAAGATGCCCACCGCCGCGAGCAGCAGCGCCACGCCGGCGAAGGTCGCCAGCAGCAGCATCGACAGGCGCCTGCCGGCCATCGATTCGGCGAGCAGCTCGCCCATGGTGCGGACGCGGTAGACCGGCTGATCGGGATCGAGCGCCTGGATCTCGTGGCGCACCGCGTTGGCCAGGGTGCGCGGCGGCACCGCGCCGTGGACGGCGAGGCTCAGATTGTCGATGGTGAAGGGGTTCTGCGCGTAGGGCCAGTAGAGCTCGACGCGCGACGGCAGCTCCAGGTTGTGGTAGCGCACGTGGCGGACGACGCCCACCACCGTCATCCAGCGCGGCGCCTCGCCATGGCCGCCGCCCCGCCCGCCGGGGTGGATGCGCCGGCCGATCGGATCCTCGTGCGGCCAGTAGGCGGCGGCCAGCGTCTCGTCGATCACGCAGACGCGGGGCGCGGTCTCGCTGTCGCTCTCCTCGATGCCGCGCCCGCGCACCACCGCCATCCCCATGGCGGCGAAGTACCCGGGAGTGACCGGCCGCTGCTCGGCCTCGGGGGTGGTGTCCTTGAGCGGCACCGCCTGGGTGTCCACGGTGACCGTGCCCGACCAGCCGGTGCCGGAGAGCGGCAGGCCGGTGGTGGCGCCCGCCGCGTCCACGCCGGGCAGCTTGCGCACCCGCTCCAGCAGCTCGCGGTAGAACTGCCGCGCCTGCTCCACCCTGCCGTACCGCCGCTCCGGCAGCGCGACGCGCAGGGTGAGCACGCCCGCGGCGCGGAACCCGGCGTCGACCTCCTGCAGCCGGATGAAGCTGCGGATGAGGAGCCCCGAGCCGGCGAGCAGCGTCGAGGAGAGCGCGATCTCGGCGATCACC
>JASLEW010000801.1 GCA_030150965.1 Thermoanaerobaculia bacterium
CCCGGCGCTGCCGGCGACGACGACGCTGCAAACGCTCATCAGGCGCACGGTGCTCTCCGGCGTCAACCAGGACGTGGTGCAGACCGGCACCTTCACGCTGGGCCGCGATCCCGGGCGGGCCGGCGCCGCCGGGACGCGCAAGGTGCGGGTGATGCAGGTCACCGGGCAGTGCCCCTCCTGCGGCAACGCCGCCGACCCGGCCTTCACCTACGCTGACCCCGCGAACCCGCTGCTGCCGACGACGATGACCGACGGGCGCGGTTTCTCGACCGGCTTCACGTACAACGCGCATGGGCGGCAGCTCACCAAGGTGGAGACGATTTCTACCTCGCCGTCACTGGTGCAGCGGCAGACGACCTGGACCTACAGTGCGGCCTTTCCGGCCCTCGTCGCCAGCGTCACCGGGCCGTTCTCGCCGCCCGGCAACGCGCCCGCCGGCACCCGTGCCACGGCGCTGACCTACGACGCGAAGGGGAACCTGCTCACCAGCACCGCCTCCGGCAGCGAGGCGACGTACACCGGTGGTACGTTCAGCCTGCAGACCGCCTTCTCGAACTACAGCGCGGCCGGCCTGCCCGGCCTGATCAATCCGCCCGACACGCCGAGCACCACCAACGACGCGACGGCGTACACTTTCCAGAGCGGGGCGAGCAACGGCTTCCTGGCCGCGACGCGCTCCGACCCGGTGACCGGCGCACCGCCGCTCAACGCGGTCACCTCCTACCTGTACGACGCCTGGAACCGCCAGACCGACGTAACGGACGTGAACGGCATGCGGACACACACGACGCTCGATGCGCTCAACCGCGTGCTGTCCGTCACCCAGGGCTACGGCTCGGCGCAGCCGCTCACCACCACCTACTCGTACAGCGCCCTGGGCGACCTGACCTGCGTGCAGCTGCCTGCCGGCAACGCCATCGCCTATGGATACGACTTCGCCGGCCGCCTGACCTCGATGGCGCGCCAGGCCGGCTGCGCGGCGGCCCAGCCGCTCGAACAGACCGTGTACACGCTCGACGCCGCCGGCCACCGGGTTCTGGAGCAGCGCCAGCGTCTCGTCAGCGGCTCGGCGGTTACCGACGCGACCACCAGCTACAGCTACTCGACGACCTGCCACCTGGACAGCATGACGGCCGGCGATCCGGCCGACCCGGCGGCGCAGAGCACCACGCAGTTCGGCTACGACTGTGACAACAACCTGATCTCGGTGTGGGACCCGAATCACAACCAGCCGGCTGCCCCCTCAACGAGCTACATGTTCGACCCGTTGAACCGGCTCACCCAGGTCAGTCAGCCTTGGGGCGGGAGCGGTGGCGGGATGGTGAGCACTGGCTACTCGTATGATCTCCAGGACCACCTGGCCTCGGTCACCGACTCCGAGCGCAACCAGACCACCTACGTCACCAGCGACCGCGACCTGCTGACCAGCCAGACGTCGCCAGTGACTGGCACGACGACGTATTCTTATAACGGGCATGGCGCTCTTGTGCAGCAGGCCGACGCCCGGAAGATCGTGACCACCCGCCAGCTCGACTCGGCCGACCGGCCGCTCTCGGTGAGCTACTCGACCGACTCATCGCTGACCACGGCGTACACTTACGACACCACGACCGCGACGGGTACCCACCCGATCGGCCGGCTCTCCTCGATCACGCGAAGCGGCACAACTGTCGCCTACACCTATGATCTCTTCGGCCGGGTTCTCCAGGATGGCGCTCTCGCCTATAGCTACGACGCGAACGGCAACCGCGCCTCGATCTCCTATCCCGGCAACCTCACCGCCTGCTACACCTTCGACGCCGCCGACCGCCACACCTCGCTCGCCTACTCGACGGCCGGCGGCGTCGGCGCCTGCAGCGGCACGACGATTCCGATCGTCACCTCGACCCCCGCGTCCCCGACGGTCTACTCCGCGGGCGGGCCGCTCCAGATCATCCACTTGGCGAACGGCGTCACCGAGACGCATACCTTCGACCAGCGCTACTACCCGACGGCCATCTCCGCCGGCGCGCTCCTGGCGTGGACGTACTCGACCGACGCCGCCGGCAACATCACCGCCATCGCCCCCGGGCGCACGTTCGCCTACCAGGACTTCCAGTACTTCCTGACCCAGGCCAACGGCTCGTCCCTATGGGGCACCCGTACCTGGGCCTACGACACCATCGGCAACCGGCTCTCCGAGAGCCGCGGCACCGGCATCCAGGACACGTACAACTATCAGCTGAACGCCGCGAGCCCCGCGGGCGACTCGCCGATCCTCAAGACGATCACCCTGGCAAACAGCGCCGGCACCAAGTTCCTCACCACCGACCCGGCCGGCAACGTGATCGTAGAGGCCGCGCCGACCTCGCACCTCGACCTCGCGGCCGACGCTTCGGGCAAGCTGTCGCGGATCACCGAGGAGACGGTACGGGCGAGCGCCACGATGAGCTACGACGGGCGCGGGTTTTTGGCGAGCGCGCGCAACGCGGTCACGGACTGTGGGCCGCTGCTGACCACGCCGACCTACAGCTCGGACGGAACGATCTACTACCGCCAGCAGCAGAACCTCTTCACCGGCACGCTGCAGGCGCAGACGCGGCTGTTCTATTTCGCCGGCCGTCCTGTGGCCCAGCTCGACGGCCCACCGGCCTCGAGCGTCCTTACCTACCTGAGCGTGGACCACCTGGGAACGCCGAATCTGGCAAGCAACGCCACAGGCCTCGCGATCTGGAGCGGCGGATTCGAGCCGTTCGGCCGCGACTACACGACGCCGAGCGCGCAGAGTTCTGGAATATTCCTGCGGCTGCCCGGGCAGTGGGATGATGCCGTATGGGATGGCTCGAAATTGAAGTCGGGTACCAGCTACAACCTCTATCGCTGGTATGATGCCGGAGCTGGTCGCTATGACACGGCCGATCCCCTCTTACTCCAGGCCGCCTCGCGTCCTTACATCTACGCCAGCTCCAATCCAATTACCTTCATCGATCGGGATGGCCGCAAAGAGTGTCGCAAATGCGACCAATGTCCGTGCGGCCTATGGTTAGCTTTCGGCGCCGCTCTTGAAGGAATGGCTTACACTGGCGGAAGTCAGGGTGGATCGGTCTATTACAAGTGTGCATGCAGCGCCTGGTCCTGTACCGGCATGACCATGGGCATCACAGTGGGTTTTGGTTTCCTGGGATCTGCGACTGGCTATGTTGGAACTGCCGTGGGTGCCTGTAACCAGGGAGACCTTGAGGGGCCAAGTATTCTAAGTGGAGCTACTGGTGCTTGGCTGGGAGCACTTTCGGTGGAAGGCGGCTCCAGTCCAACAGTTGGTGGCGCGCGCTACCTCAGCGTGGGGGCCGGAGTGGGGGCCGGCGCAGCAGGTCGCATGGTTTTCGGCTTCACGCCACCACTGGTGTGCAGCAATGCCACAGGCCCCGCTATGAATCTCTGCTCTCGCTTCCCAAGTCGGTGTACCACCAACTTCTGACCTCCCTCGTATGTCTCTTAAAAAACTAACATCTAGACATCTGCGGCGCATTGTCATCTCGACGCTAATGGCGGTCGCCGCGATCACCGGCCTTACCCTTGCGGGCCTCCCGGTGTGGTTCAGGCTGACCGTTGCTGTAGTGCTACCAGCAGCCTACTGCGGCATAGATTCTCTTGCCCGGCGTCAAGAGGCGGAATCGCTCTCAACAGTTATGAAATTTATTCTCGGCGTTCTTGGTGCTGCCCTTCTCTGGACTGCCGCTTTGCTCGCCCTGGGTGTTCTTTTGTCACGCTAGCCGGTGGAGACAACGCGAGACGGCCGCCGGACGCTCACCATAGACATAGGCCGATCCATTGGCGGCGGCCTTGGACTAGTACAGTGCAACACGGAGCCGCGAGGCATCATCCGCACTCATTGAGGGACTCGGCGCAAGATCTCTCGGAGACCGAAAGATGGACTCCCCCTCCTATCGCTGGGCACTGAGATGCATCGTCGTCCAAGCTCTCTTTTCGCTGATTCTCTTCGGCGATGCCACGGCCAACATGAACTTCGGTGCTGGCTTGCCCGATCTGGTCTCAAACGGCTTGCTGGCGACGGGTCTGGTCCTCGAGGTCTTCTGCTTGATCCGGCTCTATCTGGCCCTCGGCGAAGAGCCCGGCCTGGATGATGCGCAGAAGAAACGGCTGCGTGTCTACATTCTCCTGGCGGGGCCGCTGGGCGCCATTCAAGCTTGGCTCGACCTTCGGCGGCTCGCCAAGGGCAGAGCATAGCCCCAGGGGGATGGCAGGTGACGGCCAAGTACTGCGCGGGAGGTCCATGTCCGCCGTGAGCGCGATCAGGCCCTGGCTGCTCTTCTTCCTGCTCCTGGAGAGCTCGACCGTCAAGCCTGCCTCGCAGGTGGCGGGGCAGGCAGCAGGCGCAACCGAAGGTAATCCCGGCTCGGTTGTGGCAGGCACGCCGCTCGCCAGGCTTCAGCGGATCGTGCCGGGGGGTGAGACCTCGACGCGAATGCCCCGACTCGGGGCGGCTCGCGGGCCGCTACAGCGCCGAGACACCCGAGCTGGCGGCGATGATGCGGAGCGGCGGGTTTCTCGCCGGCGGCAATCTCTACCTTTTCTCAGACGAATCCTACTACTCAACGGAGTGGTCCGATGTGTCGCCCGAGGCCGCCTCCAGCAAGGGCCGGTGGTCGGCCACCGGTGACCTCGTGATCCTGCAGCCTGAGCGAGCTGCGCCAGCCGCCAGCGAGCTGGGCGATATCCACCTCTTCGCCTTCTGTCTGGAGAACCATGACCGAAGAGCCCTGCGCCTCATCGGACTGGACGCGCAGATCGGCGAGCTGGAGAGCGCTGAAAAGAGGGGTGCTGGCGACGCCGACGAGCATCTCTTCCGCTTATTGATGCACAGCCGCGAGAGGAGAGAGGATTACTCGGCGCTTCAGTCATCGCAAAGCGCCAAGGCGCAGCTGATACTTCGCCTTGCGGCAAGCGAGCATTCTGAGCATCGCCGGCCCCACTGACCGGTTATCAGACCTCGATCGTACCACCGCCGGCCGCCGGCCGGAGCAGGCGCCGCTGACCCGCTGACCCGTGGTGGAAGGGGCGCGGCGGGCGCTCAGGCGGCGCGCAGCCGCCAGAGCAGGGCGCGGTTGTTGCCGGTGTCGGCGATGGCGACGAGCGGGGTGATTCCGCCGCGCGCCGCCACCGCGGTGGGCCAGCACAGGGTGTCGCGCGCCGCCGGCTGCCAGCGGTTGTCGCCCCGGGAGGCGAAGGCGTGCTGGGCCGGGAGGCCGGCGGCTGCGGCCCGGCCAGCTGGTGTTCAAGGAGGCCGGGTCTTTTCACGTCGCCGGCGCCGGGAGTTTGCCGAGCTCTATTCGGCGGCCGTGGTCCAGGCGCTCGGCACCTTCGACGCGGTCACCGGGGGTGAGAGCTCCTGCCAGGGCCAGATCTGCGTGCCGTAATCAGCGGGTCAGCCGGTCAGCGTCGGCCGCCGGCGAGGCCGAGCTGGGTCATGCGGCGCTTGAGGCCGTCCACCGAGACCTCGAGCTCGTCGGCGATGCGCTCGAGGCTGCCGTCGTGGCGCGCCAGGAGCCGCTCGATCTCGGGCCGCGGCAGGTCGACCGCCTTGCGGAAGCGCTGGCTGCTCTCGATCCGCTCGTAGAGCGAGGTGCGGGCGATGCCGAGCTGGGCGGCGGCGGGCTGGAGGCGCCAGCGGTTGGCCCTGAGGACGGCCAGCAGCTCGTCGTCGGAGACCTCGTCGCAGCGCCGGTAGGCGCGGCGCGGCTGCCGTGCCGGCGGCGCGGGGGCCGGCGGCGACGGCCATGACGGAGCGGGAGGGGCGCCCCCGGCGGGCGGCGCCC
>JASLEW010000817.1 GCA_030150965.1 Thermoanaerobaculia bacterium
CGGCCGCCGCGCCGCTCCCGGCCCTGGCGCCGGCGACCTTCGGCGGGCCCCACCTGCTGCTGCTCGACGTCGCCTACGAGCAGGGCGAGGCCGAGCGCTACACCCTGCCGCTGGCGTTCGCCGCCGATCCGCCGCCCGAGAACGCCGCCGAGGGCCCGCCGCCGCCGGCGGGCAGCGTCGTGGCGCGCCTCGACCTCGGCCGCTCCGCCGGCGGCCTGCTCCACGATCCGCTGGCCGATCCGGCGTTCGCCCGCGGCCTCCTGGCCGCCATCGCCACCGGCGCCACCTGCCGCGGCCCCGCCCATCAGGTGGTGGGCTGGGCTGCGCCCGGCTTCGCCGAGCTCTCCGGCGGCGGCCCGCCGCGGACGGCGGCCGACCTGGCGCCGCGCCCGCTGGGCGCCGAGCAGAGCAACAGCTCGGTGCGCTACGGCGACCGCCTGGTGCTCAAGCTCTACCGCAAGCTCGAAGCCGGGACCAACCCGGACCTGGAGATCACCCGCTTCCTCGCCGAGCGCACCGCCTTCCGCCACATGCCGCCGCTGGCCGGCGGCCTGGACCTGGCCGTCCGGCCGGACAGCCCCGGCGGCGCGCCCCGCCGCGAGCCGGCCACCCTCGCCCTGCTGCTCGGCTACGTGGCCAACGAGGGCGACGCCTGGAACTACAGCCTCGACGCGCTCGGCCGCTACTTCGAGCGCGTCCGCACCGGCTGGGGGCGCGGCGAGCGCGGCCCGGCGGCGGTGCCCGCCCAGCCGCTGCTCGACCTGGCGGCGGCCGCCGGCGGCCCGCAGCCGCCGGCCGAGCTGTACGAGCGCATCGGCACCTACCTCCCCGCCGTGCGCCTGCTCGGCGAGCGCACCGCCGAGCTGCACCTGGCGCTGGCCGCGGCGCCGCCGGGCGATCCGGCCTTCGCGCCGGAGCCGTTCTCGATCCTCCACCAGCGCTCGCTCTACGAGTCGATGCGCACCGCCGCGGCGCGCGCCCTGCAGCTGCTCGCCGAGCGGCTGGAGGACCTCCCGCCCGCCGCCCGCGGCGAGGCGGCGGAGGTGCTCTCGGCGAGGGAGGCGTTGCGCCGGCGCTTCGCCCGCCTCCTCGGGCCGAAGATCACGGCGCAGCGCATCCGCACCCACGGCGACTACCACCTGGGCCAGGTGCTCTACACCGGCAGGGACTTCCTGATCCTCGACTTCGAGGGCGAGCCGGCGCGCTCGCTCTCCGAGCGGCGCCTCAAGCGGTCGCCGCTGCGCGACGTGGCCGGCATGCTGCGCTCCTTCCAGTACGCCGCCTATGCCCGGCTGTTCGAGGAGGCGGCGCAGGGCCTGGTGGCGCCGGCGGAGATGGCGTCGTTCGAGAGCTGGGCGCTCTACTGGGAGCGGTGGGTCGCGGCCACCTTCCTCGCCGCCTACCTGGAGCGGACCGCCGCCGCCCGCGAGGGGGGAGCCGGCGGGTTCCTCCCGGAGAGCCCCGCCGAGCTCGCCACGCTGCTCGACGCCTACCTCCTGGAGAAGGCGGTCTACGAGCTGCAGTACGAGCTGAACCACCGTCCCACCTGGGTGCGCATCCCGCTCACCGGCCTGCGCCGCATCCTCGGCGGCCCGGTGGGCGCCGCGCCGCCGGCCGGCGCCACCGGCGGCGCGGCCGGCTCCACGGACGCCGGGCAATGAGCAGCTTCGAGCAAGAGCGCGCCGAGCTCCTGGAGCTGGCGCGCTCCTACGGCGTCCAGACCGCCTACCACGACATCGCCGGTCGGCTGGTCGAGGCCGCCCCCGAGCCGCTGCTGGCGGTGCTCTCCTCGCTCGCCGGGCCGCTCGACTCCATGGAGGAGATGCGCGAGGCGCTGGCGGCCCGCCGCGCCGAGCTGGCGGAGCGCCTGATCGAGCCGGTGCTGGTGGCCTGGGACGGCGTCCTCTCCGCGGTCGAGCTGCGTCAACCGGGGGGGCCGTCGGGGCCGGCCGGGGCGCCCGCGGGGACCGGGCCGGTGGCCTGCCACCTCGACCTGGAGGGGGGCGAGCGGCGCGCCTGGGCCTACGACCTCGACCGCCTGCCGGCGACCGCGCCGGGCGTGCGCCGCCTCGCCCTCCCCGAGGCCCTGCCGCCGGGCTACCACCGCCTGGAGGTGAAGCTCGGCGGCGGCCGCACCGCCAGGGCGCTGGTGATCGCCGCGCCGCGCCGCGCCTTCCTCGGCCCGGCCGCCCACCTCTGGGGCCTCTTCCTGCCGCTCTACGCGCTGCGCACCGCGCGCGGCTGGGGCGTCGGCGACCTGACCGACCTCGCCGCCCTGGCGGAGCTCACGGCGGGGCTGGGAGGCGGCGTCGTGGGGACGCTGCCGCTGCTCGCCACCTTCCTCGACGAGCCGTTCGAGCCCAGCCCCTACGCTCCGGCCTCGCGCCTGTTCTGGAACGAGCTGTTCCTCGATCCGCGGGCGCTGCCCGAGGCGGCGCTCTGCCCGGCGGCGCAGCGCCTCCTCGACTCGCCGGAGCTGGAGGCCGAGCGGCGCGCCCTCGCCGCCATGCCGCTGGTCGACTACCAGCGGGTGCTCACCCTCAAGCGGCGGGTGCTCGACGAGATGGCGGCCTGGTTCTTCACCAGCCCCTCGCCGCTCCGCCAGGAGCTGGAGCGCTTCGCCGCCGCCCGCCCCGACCTCACCCGCTACGCCGCCTTCCGCGCCGTCGGCGACCGCCGCGGCGAGCCCTGGCAGAGCTGGCCCGAGCGGCTGCGCGACGGCCAGCTCGCGCCCGCCGACTACGACGAGGAGGACTACCGCTACCACCTGTGGGTGCAGTGGGCGGTCGAGCAGCAGATGCAGCAGGCCGCCGCCGCCGCCCGCCGCCACGGCCCCGGCCTCTACCTCGACCTGCCGCTCGGCGTCCACCCGAGCGCCTACGACGTCTGGCGCGAGCCCGACCTGTTCGCCCAGGGGACCGCGGCCGGCGCGCCGCCGGACGGCTTCTTCACCAAGGGCCAGAACTGGGGCTTCCCGCCGCTCCGCCCCGAGCGCCTGCGCGAGCGCGGCTACGACTACCTGATCGCCTCGCTGCGCCACCACCTGCGCCACGCCGGCATGCTGCGCCTCGATCACGTGATGCAGCTGCACCGGCTGTTCTGGGTGCCGCGCGGCTTCGACGCCGCGGCCGGCGTCTACGTGCGCTACCCGCACGAGGAGCTCTACGCGGTGCTGGCACTGGAATCGCACCGCCACCAGGCGATGATCGTCGGCGAGAACCTCGGCACCGTGCCGCCCGAGGTGAACGAGGCGATGGCCCGCCACGGCATCCTCGGCATGTACGTCATGCAATACGAGCTGGCGCCGACCGGCGGCGGCCTGCTGCGCGAGCCGCCGGAGGAGAGCGTCGCGAGCCTCAACACCCACGACATGCCCACCTTCCGCGGCTACTGGGAGGGGCGCGACGTGGACGACCTCCAGGCGCTGGGCTTCTTCGACGAAGCCCAGGCGCGCGCCGAGCGCGAGCGGCGCGCCGCCCAGCGCCACCAGATGACGGCGGCGGCGCTCGCCGCCGAGGCCCATGGCTCAGACGGCTCCGGCCGTCCCGATGGCTCCGAGCGCCCCGAGCGCCCCGAGCGCCCCGAGCGCCCCGAGCGCCCCGACCGTCCCGCCGGCCCGCCGGCCGTCCCGCCGGGCGGCGACCCCTATCCGCTGGTGCTGCGCGACCGCCTGGAGCACCTGGCGGCGAGCGCCGCCCGCCTGGTGCTGGTCAACGTCGAGGACCTGCTCCACGAGAGCGAGCCGCAGAACGTGCCGGGCACCCACGACGAGCGCCCCAACTGGCGGCGCAAGGCGCGGCTGCCGTTCGAGGAGCTGAGCCGCCGCCCGGAGGTGACCGGCCTGCTGCGCCGCATCGACGAGCGGCGGCGCCGGAGGGCAACGTGAGCGAGCCAAGCGATCCGATCGAGCGAGGGGCGCCGATCCACGCCGACGACCTCTACCTGTTCAACGAGGGGACGCAGGAGCGGCTCTACCGCCACCTCGGCGCCCATCCGCAATACGCCGCCGGCGTCGGAGCAACCGGCGCGGCCGGCGGCACCGCCGGAGCCCGCGGCGCCCTCCTCGGCACCCGCTTCGCCGTCTGGGCGCCCAACGCCCGGCGGGTGTCGGTGATCGGCGACTGGAACGGCTGGGACAAGGGGGCGCAGCCGCTGCGCCAGCGCGACAGCACGGGGGTGTGGGAGGGGTTCGCGCCGGGCGTCGGCCCCGGCGCGCACTACAAGTACCACGTCGCCTCCCGCTTCGGCGGCTACCGCGCCGACAAGGCCGATCCGCTGGCCTTCCACGCCGAGACGCCGCCGCGCCAGGCGTCGATCGTATGGGAGCTGGACTACCGCTGGGGGGACGCGGCGTGGATGGCGGAGCGCGGCGCCCGCCAGGCGCTGGCCGCGCCGCTCTCCATCTACGAGGTCCACCTGGGCTCGTGGCGGCGCATGCCGGAGGAGGGCAACCGCTCGCTCGGCTACCGCGAGATCGCGCCGCTCCTGGCCGACCACGTCGGCCGCCTGGGCTTCACCCACGTCGAGCTGATGCCGGTCATGGAGCACCCGTTCTACGGCTCGTGGGGCTACCAGGACACCGGCTTCTTCGCCGCCACCAGCCGCTACGGCACGCCGCAGGACCTGATGTACCTGATCGACCACCTGCACCAGAAGGGCATCGGCGTGCTGCTCGACTGGGTGCCGTCGCATTTCCCCACCGACGAGCACGGCCTGGCGTTCTTCGACGGCACCCACCTCTACGAGCACGCCGACCCGCGCCGCGGCTACCAGCCCGACTGGGGGAGCCTGATCTTCAACTACGGGCGCAGCGAGGTGCGGAGCTTCCTCGTCAGCTCGGCGCTCTTCTGGCTCGACGCCTACCACGCCGACGGCCTGCGCCTGGACGCCGTGGCCTCGATGCTCTATCTCGACTACTCGCGCCAGGAGGGGCAGTGGCTGCCCAACGTCCACGGCGGGCGCGAGAACCTGGAGGCGATCGACTTCCTGCGCCAGCTGAACGCCGCCGTCTACCGCGCCCACCCCGACGTGCAGACGGCGGCCGAGGAGTCCACCGCCTGGCCGATGGTGTCGCGGCCGGTCTACCTGGGCGGCCTGGGCTTCGGCCTCAAGTGGGACATGGGCTGGATGCACGACACCCTTTCCTACCTGGGCAGGGACCCCATCTACCGGCGCTTCCATCACCGCGAGATGACCTTCCGCGGCCTCTACATGTGGACCGAGAACTTCGTCCTGCCGCTGTCGCACGACGAGGTGGTCTACGGCAAGGGCTCGCTCTACGGCCGGATGCCCGGCGACCGCTGGCAGAAGCTGGCCAACCTGCGGCTGCTCTTCGCCTGGATGTTCGCGCAGCCGGGCAAGAAGCTGCTGTTCATGGGCGGCGAGCTGGGCCAGGAGCGCGAGTGGGACCACGAGAGCAGCCTCGACTGGCACCTCGCCGGCGAGCCCGGCCACGCCGAGATCGGCCGCTGGCTCGCCGACCTCAACGCCCTCTACCGCGGCGAGCCGGCCCTGCACCAGCGCGACTGCGCCGCCGGCGGCTTCACCTGGATCGACGCCAACGACGCCGACAGCAGCGTCTTCGCCTTCCTGCGCCACGGCGAGCCGGGCACCGCGCCGGTCGCGGCGGTCTTCAACTGCACGCCGCAGCCGCGCGCCAACTACCGCCTCGGCGTGCCCGGCGGCGGCTTCTGGCGCGAGCTGCTCAACAGCGACGCCCGTCACTACGGCGGCAGCGGCCAGGGCAACATGGGCGGCGTCGAGGCCTCGCCGCTGCCGCTGCACGGCCTCAGCCATTCGCTGACCCTGACGCTGCCGCCCCTCGGCGCCCTCTTCCTCAAGAGCCGCGACGCCGAGGAGGCGGCGAGGGCCCAGGCGGCCAAAGCCGCCGTCATCGAAGAATCGGCGAAAGCCGCCGTGACCCAGGAGCCGGCGCCAGCCGCCGCGGGCCAGCCGAAGGCGTCGACCGCCGCGGCCGCAGAGGCAGCAGGGAAGGCGCCGGACTCGCCGGCCGCGATCGAGACGCCGGCTGCTGGTGGTGCGGGCCGGCCCCGGGGCGGTTCCTGATGGCGCGGTACCTCTGCATCCACGGCCACTTCTACCAGCCGCCGCGGGAGGACCCGTGGCTCGGGATGATCGAGCCCCAGCCCTCGGCGCACCCGCACCGCGACTGGAACGCGCGCATCGCCGCCGAGTGCTACGCCCCGAACGCCGCCGCCCGCATCCTCGGCGGCGATGGGCGGGTGGCCCGCATCGTCAACAACTACGCCCGCATGAGCTTCAACTTCGGGCCGACGCTGCTGGAGTGGATGGCGACCGAGGAGCCGGCGGACTACGCCGCGGTGCTGGCGGCCGACCGCGAGAGCGCCGAGCGCTTCTCCGGCCACGGCTCGGCGATGGCCCAGGGCTACAACCACGTCATCCTGCCGCTCGCCAACCGGCGCGACAAGCAGACCCAGATCGTCTGGGGCCTGCGCGACTTCGAGCACCGCTTCGGCCGCCCGGCGGCCGGCCTGTGGCTGCCCGAGACCGCGGTGGACCTGGAAACGCTCGACCTCCTCGCCGCGCACGGCGTGCGCTTTACCGTCCTCGAGCCGCACCAGGCGAGCCGGGTGCGCCCCCTGGCCGGCCCGCTGCCGCCCGCCGCCGCCGCGGCGCCGCCGGATGTCCGCCACGTCCAGGCTGGGCACCAGCCGCGCCATTCGCATCAGCCGCGCCCTTCCCGCCCTTCCCACCCTGCGCACCCTTCGCACCAAGGGCACCCTGCGCCGGGCTCGGCTCCGGTCCCCGAGTGGCAGGACGTGTCGGGCGGCCGCATCGACACCACCCGGCCCTACGCGGTCCTGCTGCCGTCCGGGCGCAGCCTCGCCGTCTTCTTCTACGACGGGTCGGCGGCGCGCGCCGTCGCCTTCGAGAACGTGCTGCAGAGCGGCGAGCGCTTCGCCGAGCGCCTGCTCGGCGGCCATCCGGCCGACGGCCCCGACCGCCTGGCGCACATCGCCACCGACGGCGAGACCTACGGCCACCACCACCGGCACGGCGAGATGGCGCTCGCCTACGCCTGCCAGCAGATCGAGGCCCACGGCTGGGCGCGGCTCACCAACTACGCCGAGTACCTGGCCGCCCATCCGCCCACCCACGAGGCCGAGATCGTCGAGAACACCTCATGGAGCTGCATCCACGGCCTCGACCGGTGGCGCGACGACTGCGGCTGCCGCCTGGGCGGCCCGCCGGGCTGGAACCAGGCGTGGCGGGCGCCGCTGCGCCAGGCCCTGGACGAGCTGCGCGACGAGCTGATCCCGCTCTACGAGGAGGCGGCCGGCGAGCTGTTCGCCGACCCCTGGGAGGCGCGCGACGCCGCCGTCGCCCTGCTGCTCGACCGCTCCGCGGCGGCGGCCGACGCCTTCCTGGAGCGCCACGCCCGCGGCCCCCTGCCCACGGGCGAGCGCCGTGCCCGCGCCCTGAACCTCCTCGCCATGCAGCGCCACGCCATGCTCATGTACACCAGCTGCGGCTGGTTCTTCGACGACCTGGCGGGCCTGGAGGCGGTGCAGGTGCTGCGCTACGCCGGCCGCGCGGCGCAGCTGGCCGGCGAGCTGTTCGGCGGCCGGACGGAGCACGACCTGATGCGCCGCCTGGCCTGGGCGCGCAGCAACGACCCGGCCGCCGGCACCGGCCGCGACCTCTACCAGCGCCACGTGCGCCCGGCCCGCCCGCCGGCGGCAGCAGGCGGGACCTTCCCCCACCTTGCATGACCGGGCGTCCCCTGTGGTGCCGAGCTTGGAACAGGCTAAGATCCAAGATTCACGGCAGCCGCGGGCCGCTGGTGCCGGGCACCCGTGCCGGGAGAGGGAGGGTCATCGCCGGTGAATCGCGCACAGGATTGGCTGGCGCAGGCGGAGCGGGACCTGGAGCAGGCCCAGGCTTCGCGGGCCGGTGGCCATCACGAATGGTCCTGCTTCGCCGCCCAGCAATCGGCGGAGAAGGCCGTCAAGGCCCTGCATCTCCATCATGGCCAGGAAGCCTGGGGCCACGTCGTGGCGCGATTGCTCATCGAGCTGCCGTTCGCCGTGGAGGCGGCGCTGGTCGAGAAGGCGAAGGTGCTGGACAACTTCTACGTCGGCACCCGCTACCCGAACGGGCACCCCGAAGGGCCGCCCTTCGAGCACTATGGAGAGATCCAGAGCGGCGAGGCCCTGCGCTATGCCGGTGAGATCCTTGCGTTCGTCCGTGCTCAGATGGCCTGACCGTCACACGGTCGAGGAAGCCGCCAGATCCTGGGCGGCCGGCGCGCATCCGTGCCACCCGGATCTGATCCGCCTCGGCTGGTTCGGCTCCTACGCCCGCGGCGACGCCGGCGTGGGCAGCGATCTGGACCTGGTCGCCGTCGTCGAGTCCTCGGCCGAGCCGTTCGAGCGCCGCGCCCTCGCCTGGGACCTGAGCCCGCTGCCGGTGCCCGCGGAGATCCTGGTCTACACCCGCGACGAATGGCGGCGGCTGCTCGAAGAGAACGGGCGCTTCGCACGCACGCTCGGGCGCGAGGCGCGCTGGCTCGTCGAGACCGAGCCCGATCCACGATGAGAGAGCGCGCCGCGCGATGACGAGGAGCGGACGGACGAGATGAGGATCACCGTCGTCGGCGGCGGCCCCGCCGGGCTCTACTTCGCCCTGCTGATGAAGCGGGCCGATCCGGCGCACCGCATCACGGTGCTGGAGCGCAACGGCCCGGACGACACCTTCGGCTGGGGGGTGGTGTTCTCCGACCAGACGCTCGGCAACCTCCAGGCCGCCGACCCGGTGACCTACGGCGAGATCTGCGACAACTTCGCGCGCTGGGACGACATCGACATCCACGTCCACGGCGCGGTCGTCACCTCGGGCGGCCACGGCTTCGCCGGCATCGCCCGCCGCACCCTGCTCGCCATCCTCCAGCGCCGCGCCGCCGACCTGGGCGCCGAGCTGCGCTTCCGCCACGAGGTGACCGACCCGGCGGCGCCGGAGGGACAGTCCGCCGGTCCCGGCCATGGCCCCGGCCCAGGCTCTCGCGGAGCCACGGCCGCCGCCGGAGCGCCCGGCCCGCTCGACCTGCCCGACCCGCCCGATCTGCCCGACCTGCCCGATCTGATCGTCGCGGCGGACGGCGTCAACAGCATCGTGCGCCGCCACCACGCCGCCGCCCTCCAGCCCGACCTCGACGTGCGGCCAGCGAGATACGTCTGGCTCGGCACCACCCGCCGCTTCGACGCCTTCACCTTCGTCTTCCTCGACCGGCCGGAGGGGATCGACGGCGTCTTCCAGGCCCACGCCTACCGCTTCGACGAGCGCCACTCGGCGTTCATCGTCGAGTGCGACCCGGCGTCCTGGCGCAACGCCGGCTTCGACCGCCTCGACCTCGACGCCACGGTCGCCGCCTGCGAGCGCCTCTTCGCCCCCTGGCTCGACGGCCACCCCCTCCTCGCCAACACCCCGCCGCAGCAGCGCGCCGCCCCCTGGCTGAGCTTCACTCGGGTGCGCAACGCGCGCTGGCACCACGGCAACGTGGTGCTGATCGGCGACGCCGCGCACACCGCGCACTTCTC
>JASLEW010000840.1 GCA_030150965.1 Thermoanaerobaculia bacterium
CCCGCCGGCACGTCCCCGGCCCCCGGCGCCGCGACGGCGCCCGACGGCCAGGGTGCCGGGAGCCAGGCGCCGGAGAGCGCGGACGATCCGCTCACCCGGCGCATCGCCGCCGCCTGGCGCGAGGCGCTGGGGGTGGCGCGCCTCGGCCCGGACGACAACTTCTTCGACCTGGGAGGCGACTCGCTGATCGCCGTGCAGCTGATGACCCGGCTGCGCGACAGCTTCCCGATCGAGCTGCCGGTGCAGCTGCTGTTCGAGCGCCCCACCCTGGGCGGGCTGCGCGACGGCATCGAGGAGGCGCTGACCGCCCGGCTCGAGGAGCTGAGCGAGGCCGAGGCCCTGCGCCTGGCCGAGAGCCTGGCCGGCTGAGCGGCGGCGGGCGCGGAGACCACGGGAGACCGGCTTGGACGCCACCGACATCCTCTCGATCTACGAGCTGTCGCCGCTCCAGCAGGCGATGCTCTTCCACAGCCTCTTCGCCCCCGGCTCGGGGGTGTTCGTGATGCAGGAGAGCCTGCGTCTCACGGGCACGCTGGACGTGGCCGCCTTCCGCCGTGCCTGGCAGCACGTGGCCGGCCGCCACGACGTGCTGCGCACCGCCTTCCTCTGGGAGGAGCTGGAGAAGCCGGTGCAGGTGGTCTACCGCCATCTCGACGTCGAGGTGAGCTGGGAATCGTGGCGCGGCATGGACGCCGCCGAGCAGCGCCGGCGGCTCGCCGCGCGCCTGGCCGCCGACCTGGCCAAGGGCTTCGATCTCGCCTCGCCGCCGCTGTTGCGCCTGGGCCTCATCGAGCTGGCAGAGGGCGTGCACCAGTTCGTCTGGAGCCAGCACCACATCCTGACCGACGGCTGGTCGCGCGGCGTGCTCCTCGCCGAGCTGTTCACCTGCTATCGGGCGTTTTGCGACGGCCGGGAGCCGGAGCTGCCGCCGGCCCCCTCCTATCACGCTTACATCGCCTGGCTGCAGCGCCAGGACCCGGCGGCGGCGCGGGAGTTCTGGACCCGGATCCTGGCCGGCTTCGCCACCCCGACGCTGCTCGCGGCGCAGCCCGGCGGCGCCGGGTCCGGCGGGCAGGGAGGCCCGGCGGCGGCCGTGGCGGCCGAGGTGGCCGGGGCGAGCGGGGCGACCGATTTCAGGGCAGCGGCGCAGCGCCGCCTGCAGGTCGCGTCGCCGGTCGCCGCCGGCCTGCGCGACCTGGCGCGGCGCTCCCGGCTGACGCTCAACACCCTGGTGCAGGGAGCCTGGGCGCTGCTGCTCGCGCGCAGCCTGGGCGTCGAGGAGGTGGTCTTCGGGGTCACCGTCGCCGGCCGGCCTCCGGACCTGCCCGCGGCCGAGTCGATCGTGGGCCTGTTCATCAACACCTTGCCGCTGCGCGCGGCGGTGCCGCCCACGGCGCGGCTCGCGCCCTGGCTCGCCGACCTGCAGCGCCGCGGCGTCGAGCTGCGCCTGCACGAGCACACGGCGCTGGTCGACGTCATGCGGTGGAGCGCGGTGCCCGCCGGCGGCACGCTGTTCGATCACCTGGTGGCGTTCGAGAACGTGCCGCTCGACCGCGGCCTGGGGAGGCTGGTGCCGGAGCTGGCGATCGCGCAGGAGGCGGCCACCGCGCTCACCAACTACGCCTGGAACCTCGCCGTCTTCCCCGGCGAGGAGCTGTGGCTCGACTCGCTGTTTGACACCCGCCGCTTCACTCCGGCGGCGGCCGGGCTGCTGCTCGAGCGCCTCGCCGCGCTGCTCGCGGCCTTGGTGACGGCGCCGCCGGACACCGCCCTCTGGCAGCTGCCGGTGCTGCTGCCGGGCGAGCGCCATCAGCTGCGCGCGGAGTGGAACGACACCGCGGCCGCCACGCCCGGCGCGCCGGCCGACCCCCTCCTGGCGGCCTTCGCCACCGCCGTGCGGCGCCAGCCGGCGGCCCCGGCGGTCGCCGACGACGCCGTGGCGTGGAGCTACGGCCAGCTCGACGAGGTGTCGGAGCGGCTCGCCGCCGCCCTCGAGGAGCTGGGCGTGGGGCCCGAGCTCCTGGTGGGCCTGGCGGTCGAGCGGTCGGCCGCCTTCGTCGCCGGAGCGCTCGCCATCCTCAAGGCCGGTGCCGCCTACGTGCCGCTCGATCTGGAGCTGCCGGACGAGCGCCTGGCTTTCATGATCGCCGACACCGGCCTGGCGGTGGCGCTGGTGCGCGGCGCCACCCACGACCGCCTGGGGCGCTTGGCGCTGCCGGCGCTGCCGGCGGCTGGCCGGCCGGTCCCGCCGCGCCTGGTGACGCTCGACGGCAGGACTGGCGCGGCTGGCGCGGTTGGCGCGATTGGCGCCGTGGGTGCGGCTGGCACGGTCGGCTTGGGGCCGGTTCGCCGGGGCGCCGCCGACGCCGGGGCCCTGGCCTACGTCATCTATACCTCGGGCTCGACCGGCACGCCCAAGGGGGTCGGGGTCAGCCGGGGCGCGCTCGCCAACCTGGTGGCCTGGCACTGCCGCGCCTTCGGCGTCGGGCCGGCCGACCGCGCGACGCTCCTGGCCGGGATGGGCTTCGACGCCTCGGTCTGGGAGATCTGGCCTTACCTGGCGGCCGGGGCCAGCCTGCACGTGGTGCCGGAGGGGGTCCGCGCGGCGCCGCCGCGGCTCGCCGAGTGGCTGCGGGCGCGGCGCATCTCGGTCACCTTCCTCCCCACCCTGCTCGCCGAGGAGGTGCTGGCCGGCGGTTGGCCGCCGGGGCCGGCGCCGCGCCTGGTGCTGACCGGCGGCGACCGCCTGCACCGCTTTCCGCCGCCCGAGCTGACGCCGCGGCTGGTCAACTGCTACGGACCCACCGAGGGCACGGTGGTCT
>JASLEW010000927.1 GCA_030150965.1 Thermoanaerobaculia bacterium
GCCCGCCCCGGCGGCTCCGGCACCAGCCCCCGCCGGCCGTGGCCCGGCCGGCGCTCCGTCCGGTGTCGGCAGGAAGCCGTCGCTGTCCGGTTGACGCGGCGGCCTTCGGCCCTTACACTATACGGCGTATAGTGAGCCTCCGGTGGACGACGCCCAGAACCCCCACGACCAGCCTCCGGCGCCGCCCGCGCCGCCGCGCCGCTGCCGCGCCGACCACAAGGAGTCGGTGCGGCGGGTGATCCTGGACGCGGCGCGCGAGCTGTTCGTCTGCGAGGGCTACGGCAACGTCTCGCTGCGCAAGATCGCCGGACGGATCGGCTACACGCCGATGGCGATCTACGTCCACTTCCGCGACAAGTCGGAGATCCTCGACTGCATCTGCGAGGAGACCTTCGCCTGCTTCCGCGCCAACGCCGAGCGCCTCGACCGGCTGGCGCTGCCGCCGCGCGAGCGGCTGGCCGCCGGCCTGCGCTTCTACGTCGACTTCGGGCTGCAGCACCCGCACCACTACCAGCTCACCTTCATGACGCCGCCGTGCCCGCAGCAGAGCCTCGGCCGGCGCCGGGAGATCGGCCTCGACTGCTACCAGCGCATGCGCGAGCGGGTGGCGCTCTGGCTCGTCACCTCCGCGGCCGACAGCCCGCAGGTCGAGCTGGCGAGCCAGACGGTGTGGACCGCGCTGCACGGCCTGGTGTCGCTGCTCATCGCACGCCCGGAGTTTCCCTGGGTGGACCGCGAGCGCCTGATCGACACCGTGCTGGAGGGGGCGCTCGCCACGATCGAGCGGGTGGGCCTGCCGCCAGGGGCCGCGGGTGCCGCGACCGGCTGACCGCCGCCCCCGCGCCATGGCCTGCCGAGCATCGATTCCTGGCCTTCGACGATCGATCCCCGACCTTGCAATCGCTTCGCTGCCCGTGAGGTTGCTTCCATGACCGCCGCCACCGCCACCATCAGCCGCGCCGACGGGCGGGAGGAGCCGCAGCTCAACCCGTGGCTGATCTCGATGATCGTGGTGCTCGCCACCTTCATGGAGGTGCTCGACACCAGCATCGCCAACGTGTCGCTGCCGCACATCGCCGGCAGCCTCGCCGCCACCTCCGACGAGAGCACCTGGGTGCTCACCTCCTACCTGGTGTCGAACGCCATCGTGCTGCCGCTCTCCGGATGGTTCTCCAACGCCTTCGGCCGCAAGCGCTTCTACATGACCTGCGTGGTGCTGTTCACCGCCAGCTCGTTCCTCTGCGGCCTGGCGCCCAGCCTGCCGCTGCTGATCTTCTTCCGCGTGCTGCAGGGCCTGGGCGGCGGCGGCCTGCAGCCGAGCGCCCAGGCGATCCTCGCCGACGCCTTCCCGCCGGAGAAGCGCGGCATGGGGTTCTCGGTCTATGCCATGGCGGTGGTGTTCGCCCCGGCGATCGGCCCGACGCTGGGCGGCTGGATCACCGACAACTTCAACTGGCGCTGGATCTTCTATATCAACGTGCCGGTGGGCATCGTCTCCTTCCTGCTCACCGGGGCGCTGATCAAGGATCCGCCCTACCTGATCGAGCGCGTCAAGCAGCTGCGCGGCAAGCTTCGCATCGACTACGTCGGCATGGGCCTGCTGACCGTCGGCCTGGGGTTCCTCCAGGTGGTGCTCGACAAGGGGCAGGAGGAGGACTGGTTCGGCTCCAACCTGATCGCCTGGTCCTCGGCGATCTCGCTGGCGGCGCTGCTCGCGGTCATCTGGTGGGAGCTGCGGACGTCCAACCCGATCGTCGATCTGCGCCTCTTCCGCGAGCGCAACTTCGCCACCTCGAACGTGCTCATCTTCGGGCTGGGCTTCGCGCTCTTCGGCAGCACGGTGCTGGTGCCGCAGTTCCTGCAGGCGCTCATGGGCTACTCGGCGACCGAGAGCGGCAAGGTCCTGTCGCCCTCGGGCCTGGTGGTGATGCTGGTGCTGCCGATCACCGGCATGCTGATCAACCGGGTGGGTCCCAAGTCCCTGATCACCATCGGCCTGATCATCGCCGGCGTATCGCTGTGGCTGACCTCGCACATCGATCTGCAGGTGGACTACTGGACGATCACCGGCTACCGCGTGCTCCAGGGCGTCGGCATCGCCTTCCTGTTCGTGCCGATCAGCACGGTCAGCTTCTCGCGCCTGCCGCCGGAGAAGAGCAACGCCGCCTCGTCGCTGTTCAACCTGGCGCGCAACCTGGGGGCCAGCTTCGGCATCGCCACGGTCACCAACGTGGTGGTGCGCCAGAGCCAGGTGCACACCAACCTGCTCGTCTCGCATGCCGCGGCAGGAAACTCGCATTACACGCAGCTGGTCAGCGGCCTCGCCCAGCGCTTCGCGCAGGCCGGCTCGTCGGCCTTCGAGGCCACCCGCCAGGCGACCATCCTGGTGTCGCGGTTGATCGCGCAGCAGGCGGGAGCCCTGGCCTATCTCGACGCGTTCCGCTTCGTGTCGATCGCCTGCTTCGTGATGCTGCCGCTCACCCTGTTGATCAAGCACGTGCCGCTCGGCAAGGGCGCCGCGGTGCACGTCGAATGAACGGCGGTCCGGCCGGAGCCCATGGCGCCGATCGCGCCGATCGCGCCGATCGCGCGGACCGCGCCGACCGCGCCGGCCGAACGGACCGGCCGCGGGGGAGGAAGGGAACGAAGGTGATGAAACGATCGTGTGGCGAGACCCGCGGCGGGCGCGCCGCCGCTGCCGTGAGCGCGCGGGCATGGCGCCGGCGGCGGCGGGATCAGCCCGGGCGGCAAGGGCAGTCAGGGCGGCAATGGGCGCTGGCGTTGGCCTTGGCGGCGATCGCGTCCGGCGCCTCGGGCGCGCGCCCGGCCGCGGCGCAGGGGGCGCCGGGCGTCGACGTGAGCAACATCGCGACGCCGCTGCCGGCGACGCCCACGCCGCAGACGCTCCTCGGCGGCGCCAGCCCCTACCAGGGGAGCGTCCCGGCCGGCGAGGCGACGGGCGAGACCTTGCAGCTGTCGCTCGCCCAGGCGCTCCAGCTCGGCATGGAGCGCAACCTCGGCCTGATCGACCGCGGGCTGGACAGCCGGCTGGCGCAGGCGGACCGCGAACGGTCGCTGTCGGGGCTGCTGCCGCAGCTGAGCGCCGCGGTGCGCCAGTGGAGCGGCGAGCTGAGCCTGGTGACCTTCGGCTTCAAGTTCCCCGGCATCCCCGAGGTCATCGGGCCGTTCAGCTACCAGGATGCGCGGGTGACGCTCACCCAGCAGGTGTTCAACCTGCAGGCGGTGCGCGACTATCAAGCGAACCGCGAGGCGGCGCATGCCGCGGACCTGACCGAGGCCGACGCGCGCGGCCTGGTGGTGGTGGCGGTGGGCGCCGCCTACTACCAGGTGATGGCGAGCGCGGCGCGGGTGGAGACCGCCCAGGCCCAGCTCAACGCCTCGAGGTCGCTCGAGGAGCTGGCGGTCAATCAGGTCAACTCGGGCCTGAGCCCGTCGATCGACCGCTTCCGCTCGACGGTGCAGCGGCAGAGCGACGAGCAGCGGCTGGCGGTCTACCAGGCGCAGCTGGAGAAGGACAAGCTCACCCTGGCGCGGCTGATCGGTCTGCCCGCCGGCCAGCGCTTCGCGCTGACCACGCCGGTGCCCTTCGTGCCGTGGAACGGGCCGGCGCAGGAGGACGCCCTCAAGCTGGCCTACCAGGGCCGCCGCGATCTGCAGAGCGCCGAGGCGGCGCTGCGCTCGGCCGAGCTGGCCAGGCAGGCGGCCGAGGCCGAGCGCCTGCCGTCGCTCGCGGTGGAGGGCGACTATGGCCGGGTGGGCCACAACCTGAGCACGACGGACGGCACCTACACGCTGACCGCCGGGCTCTCGGTGCCGATCTTCGAGGGCGGGCGCATCCATTCCGAGGTGGTGCGGGCCGAGGCGAAGCTCGCGCGGCGGCGCGCCGAGCTGGCGAACCTCCGCGGGCAGGTGGACTACGAGGTGCGCGCCGGCTTCCTCGACCTGCAGGCCGCGCAGACCTCGGTCGAGGTGGCGCAGAAGAACGTCGATCTCGCGGCGCAGACCCTGGCCCAGGCCAAGGACCGCTTCGCCAACGGCGTCACCAACAACGTCGAGGTGGTGCTCGCCGAGCAGGAGGTGGCGGCGGCGAACGAGAACTACATCGCCAGCCTCTTCACCCACAACTACACCAAGCTCGCGCTGCTGCGCGCGATGGGGCAGGTGGAGGAAGGTATCAAGCAGTTTCTGAATGAACAGCCTTCGGGAAGGACACGATAGCCATGGCACAGGCAGAGGCAGTCGAGCAGCAGGCTCCGCCCCGGCAGCAGGGCCGGCCGGAGACGGAGCGCGCCGCGCAGGCGCCGGCAGCCACCGCGCCCCCCGAGCGCCAGGAGGAGCGCCCGCCGGCCGCCGGCGCCGGCCAGGGCGCCGCCGGCCCCTCCGGGCAGGCGGCGCGGCCGGCGAGGAGCGGCCGTTTCCGCCTGATCGCG
>JASLEW010000930.1 GCA_030150965.1 Thermoanaerobaculia bacterium
CGCCGGCCCGGCGGCGGGCTCCCGCCGCCGGGTCCCGGCGCCCCGCCGCCGCCTCCTCGCCGCCGCGGCACCGGGGCCGCGGCCTCAGACCAGCAGCCGGCCGACCGGCACCGCCCAGATGCCCTTCTCCAGCTTTTCGAGCTTGGGGCCGGAATGGACCACCAGGCCGCCGCGCCATGCACCGCCCAGCGCGGCACCGACCTCGCGCAGCGCGCGTTGCGCGGCCGGGCCGAGGCGCTCGCCGGACTTGACCTCGATCCCGACGACGCCTGCCGGTGTGGTCAGCAGCAGGTCCACCTCCAGGCCGGAGCGCGTGCGATAGAAGGCGAGGTCCACGGAGCGTTGCGCCGTCCTCACCCATTTCCACACCTCGGTCACCACAAGGGTCTCGAACATCTGTCCGGTCGTCTCGCCCTGGTACCGGGTGAGATGGCGCCAAATGCCGAGGTCGAGCCAGTACACCTTGGGCGTCTTGATCACCGAGCTGGTCAGGTTGGCCGCATAGGGGGGGAGGAGAAAGGCCTGATAGGAGAGCCCGAGATATTCGATGTAGCGCCGGCTGGTCGCCGTGCTCAGGCCGGAATCGCGGGCCAGCTCGGCGAAGGAGAGGAGCTGCCCGGAGCGCAGCGCACACAGCCGCTGAAAGCGCCGGAAGGGCAGCGGGTCGGCGAGGCGGGTGAGGTCCGACAGGTCCCGCTCCAGGTAGGTGATCTCGTACGATTCCAGCCACTTGCCGCGCTCGTCGTCGGCCAGCGGCAGGAGGCCCGGCATGCCGCCCCAGGCGAGCAGGTGCTGCAACGCCCCGGCCGCCGCCGCGGCGGGCTCGCCGAGCCGCACCGGAGGCTCGGCGGCGAGAAGGTCGTCGACCGGGCCGGGCTCGGCCAGGAGGCGGTCGAGGAGAGGGAGCTGGCTGTCCTCGCCCGCGGCACGGGCGAGCTCCGCGGCCATGAGCGGCCAGAGCTCATAGACGAACGCCCGGCCGGCAAGGGTTTCGCGCACCCGTTGCAGCATGAGGATCTGCGAGGAGCCCAGGAGGAGCGAGCGGGTGATCGCGCCGGCATCGAAGGCGAATTTCACCTTGTCGAAGAGGCTCGGCTCCTTCTGGGCTTCGTCCAGGATCGCCGGCCCCACGGCGGCGCCCCACTGATCTGCCCGCAGCGCACGAATGGCCTCCCGCTGCTCCGGCGCGTCGAGGTTGACGTAGCGAAGCTCCGGATAGACGGCCCGGGCCAGGGTGGTCTTCCCGGTCTGCCGCGCACCGGTGAGCAGCACCAGCCTGGGGACGGTGCCGGGCCGCTCCAGCTGCTGGCGCAGGAAACGCTGTACATCCGTTCTCATCTTGGTTGATTTTACAGGAGAATCGTGCGCGAGCCTCTGCTTCTCGGCACTTTCTTCGATACCGGATCGCCGGCGGCGGGCTCCGGCACCAGGTTTCATAGAGGCGAGCCCGCAGCCATCTCCTCGCCTCGGAATGGAGGCTGGATGAGTTCTCGCTTTGTGCTCCTGACGCTTGCCGCGGCCCTGCTGCTCGCCACGGCGGCGTTCGCCGACAGCCAGGCCCCGGCGGCGGCGCCCGCGCCGGCCGTGACGCCGGCGGCGGCGCCGGTGGACCTGCTCGCCGGGCCTCTCGCCCGGTCCTGCTCCTCCACCGCGGCGTCCTTCACGGTGCAGCGTCCGGCCGAGGGTCCGGTCGCGCCGCGCCCCACCTCCCTGGCCTGCGGCTCGTGCAGCGGCTCCTGTGCGGGCCTGCCCTTCAACGCCCAGTGCTATTACCTGAGCGGCGGCACGTACCACATCGCCCACTGCCAGGCGGATTTCATCTGCTCCGACGGCAGCGACTGGTGCCTCTGCACCAACAACCCGCCTCCCTAGGCTGCTGAACGGCCGGTAGCGGCTGCAAGGAACGGAGGACGCGGGAGGGTCTCTCCCGTCCTCCGTGTGCTTCGGGGAGATCCACCGCGGTGTGGCAGGCATCGACGCGAGAAGACCCGAATCGTCTGCTGCGAGGACGACAATCGCCGAGGGACCATGAGCAGGCAGCCTTCAAAGTTCTCGCTTCATCCGGACGGCCGGCACAGCCCTGAGCGGACCGCGGCGAGGGAGGAAGACGGCGGGCAGTGCGAAGCGGCGCACCACCCGGCTGGAGACGGTCAGCAGGAGGTGTAGCTGCAGGTCTTGGGCTGTGAGCACCAGTAGGTGATGCAGTTGCTGACGGCCGTGAGGCCGCCGTGGACGTGTTGGCGGAGATCGTCCTGGTCGAGGCGCCGCACGGTCTCACGGTCGAGAGCGATCCGGCTCTGCTGCTTCTTCATGATCTTCCCTCCTGGAGCATCGGTTGGTGAATCCTTGGTACTGGAGGCTGCAGAGGACGCGATGACCTCCCTCTTCCAGGTGCAGCAGGCATGCCGGCCGGGGACAGGGCCGTCGCCACCGGGGTCGCCCCGCACCGTCTCCGCTGCATTTTCGGGTTGACGCGCTTCCTGCACCGGTCATATCCTCGCCTGCAAACGATGCCCTGCTCAGAGATCGCCGCTGCGAGCCCGGTGCGCAGACGCAGGCTGCCTGCCGCCATGCTCTTCCTTCTCCTCCTGGGGGCGGCGCTCGCGGCCCCGGGGATCGCAGGCACCGCGGGGGCCGCAAGGGCTGCCGGGAGCGGCGGGACCGCTGCCCCCGCGCCGCCGCCGGCCCCGGCCGCCGCGGGCGGCAAGGTCATGGAGGGTGGGGCGAGCGACGGCGACCTGGCTCGGATCAAGGCCCGCGGGCGGCTGATCGCCGCGGTCTTCCCGATCCAGGAGAGCCGCTTCCTCTCGGTCGACCTCGACGTGATGCGCCAGCAAGGGCTGACGCTCGGACAGCTCCACCGGCCCGAGCAGTTCAAGGGGATCGAGATCGAGCTGCTCAAGGGCTTTGCCGATTGGCTGGGCGTTCCGCTCGAGCTCAACGCCGCCAGCGGCGGCATCGCCGACACCCTGCAGGCGGTGACCGGCCGCCAGGCCGACCTGGCCGCAAGCGGCCTGATCATGACGCCGACGCGCCAGAAGGAGGTGGACTTCTCGGCGCCCTACTACTCGAGCTGGCTGGCCGTCGTCGTGCGCCGCGACAGCAGGATCGCCGCGCCCGCCGACCTGGCGGGCAAGCGCGCCGCGGTGATCAACGGTTCGAGTCATCTGGAGTTCCTGCGCGCGGCGGTGCCCGATGCCAAGATCGAGCTGCTGTCCTTCCACCTGGAGGCGCTGCTCCGGGTCGACGAGGGGCAGGCCGATTTCACCCTCCTGGGCACCAACGATCCGCCGGGCGGCCCGGCCAATCCCACCCTGCCCTCGCTCAAGATCGCCTTCCGCCTGCGCCGCCTGGACACCGCCATCGCCCTGCGCAAGGGCAGCGACCTCACCGCGCCGCTCGACGCCTACATCTCCAGCCTCCGCCAGTCCGGCGAGCTGACCCGCCTCCTCGCCCGCCACGGCGTGCACGAGACCGCGGCGGAGGGCGCGGCGGCCCCGTGAGGTAGGGGGGTTGCCCCCACCGCTCCCTGACCCGGGCGGCGGCGAGCGCCGCCAAGGTACTATAGGTCGATGGCGATCTGGATTCGCAAGTGCAGCTCCTTCGCGGAAGAGGCCAAGGCCGATCGCGAGTTCTGGGCGGCAATGACCGGCGAGGAGCGGGTCGAGGCGCTCGAAGAGCTGCGCCGCGAGGCTTGGAAGGTCACGGGTGAACGTCTCGAAGGACTTCGAAGAACTGTTCGTGTGCTTGAGCGCCCACGGCGTTAAGGCCCTGATCGGCGGTGCCTATGCAGTGGCCTTTCATGGCAAACCACGCTTCACCAAAGACCTTGACATTTTTGTAGAGCCAACCCGCGACAACGCCGACAGGCTGATCGCGGCGCGCCGCCGCGCGCCGCCTGAGGCCCGCCGCCGCTCCGGCAGCGCACCTCACTCCCCGGGCAGGTCCAGCCCCACCTGGCGCAGCAGAAGCAGGGCGTTGGTGGTGGTGGCCGGCCCGGGCCGCAGGCGGTAGTCGAAGGTCATCCTGGGGCCCTCCGGCGCCGCCGCCAGGCTCTCCGCGAAGTGCACCGTCCTGGCCGCCGCCGCGATGTCGGGGGCGCCGGCTCCCGCGGCCAGCTCCAGGTCGTGGGTGGAGACCGCGCCCAGGGCGCCCCTGGCCAGGAGGTGACGGAGGACGCGGCGCACCGCGACCTGGCGCTCGGCGCTGTTGGTGCCGCGCAGCACCTCGTCGAGGAGGTAGAGGAGGGTGACGCCCGCGCGCTCCGCCGTGTCCGCCGCCGCCACCACCTCGCGGATGCGCAGCAGCTCGGCGAGGAAGAAGGAGACGCCGCCGGCCAGCGAATCCTCGACCAGGACGCTGGTGGCGACGACGACCGGCGGCAGGCGCAGGGCGGCGGCGCACGCCGGACCGCCGGCCTGGGCGAGGAGGACGTTGAGGCCGATGGCGCGCAGGAGAGTGCTCTTGCCCGACATGTTGGAGCCGGTGACCAGCAGGAACGTGCCGGCCGGCCCCACCGTCACGTCGTTGCCGATCCGCTGTCCCGGCGGCAGCAGGGGATGGCCGAGGCCCTCGGCCTGGAGCGCCGGCTCGCCGGCGGCGACCCGCGGCATGACCCAGCCGGGGTTCTCGAAGCGCAGCACGGCCAGGGCGGAGAGGGCCTCCACCTCGCCCAACGCGCCGAGCCAGCGGCGGGCGCGGCGGCCGGCGGTCGCCTGCCAGCGTTCGAGCAGGGCGAGGACGTGGAGATCCCACAGCGTCAGCACCTGGAGGACGAAATGGAGCGGCGCCGAGTGGCGGGCGTCGGCCAGGCCGATGCGCCCCTCGAGCACCGCCAGGGCGGCGTGCGCCGCCGGCCCGCCTTCACCTGCCGCGTCCGCGGCCAGCGCCGCCTGGGCAGCGCGCAGCCGCGGGCTGTGCAGCGGCTGGCCGGCCAGGTGCCGCATGGCCGCGGCGGTGCGCATGATCTCGTCGCTGCTCGCCGAGACCTGCCCCAGCCCTCTGCCGATGGGCCCCTGGACGAGGTAGCTGAGGGTGAAGTTGGCGGTCATCAGCAGCAGCGCCGGCGCCGGCGGCCAGACGAGCGCCAGCGCGCCGGCGGCGGCGACGGTGGCGGCGAGCCCCAGGGCCCGCGCCGTCCAGAGCAGGGCCGGCCGCGCCAGCAGCCACGGCTCGCCCTCGGCCCAGCGCAGGAAGGGCTCGCAATCGGGCGGGTGCGCCTCCATGCCGCGGGTCGCGAGCTCCAGGCGCTGGCGGAAGTCGGCGAGCGGCGCGAGCTCCGCGACCGCCGCCTGCCGCGGGGCGATCTCAGCCGGCGGCGCGCCGCTCTCGATCCACTGCCGCAGCAGCGCCTTGGCCGCCGGCGTGTGGGCCGTCCCCAGGAGCTGAAAGAGCGAGGCGCGGCCGTAGAGGTCGAGGTCGCGGGCGAGCGGCAGCGCGCGGTCGCGCGGCGGCTCGGCCGGCAGCGGCAGCCGGTCCCAATCGCGTTCCAGCCGCGCCAGCCCCTCGTCGTTGAGGGTGCGGAGCGCGCTCACCCGCCGCAGGACGCGCAGCCGCAGCTCGTGCACCACCGCCAGCGCCACGAAGACGGCGAGCGCCGCGCCCGCGCCCCAGAGGGCCGGCGGGCCGGCCCTGCCGCCGCTCAAAAGCAGCCACAGCAGGCAGCCGGCGAAGGCCGCGAAGACGACGCCGCGGGCGATGGACAGGCGCAGGGAGATGGCGCCGAGGCGCCCCTCCTCGGCCGCGAAGCGCTCGCGGCGTTCGCCGTAGACCGCCGCCGGCTCCGCCGCCTGATGCCCGGCGTCCGGTGCGGGCTCCTGGCCCGCCGGCCCAGCCGCCGGACGCCCGGCGTCGGGTGCGGGCTCCTCGCCCGCCGGCTCCCGCGGGCCGCCGCTCTCCGGCTGCCCGAGGGCCGGCCGCGGCGTCTCGGCGCCCCTGGCGCTCGCCTGCTGACGGCCCTCCGGCGGTGGGACGGTCATCGCGTGCGGGCGCCGGACGGAGGGGAGGCCGCGGCGCTACTCGACGGTGACGCTCTTGGCCAGGTTGCGCGGCTGGTCGACGTCGCAGCCGCGGCGCAGGCCGATCGAGTAGGCGAGCAGCTGCAGGGGGACGACGTTGACGATCGGCTGCAGCAGCGGCGCGACCGAGGGCACGGCGATCACCTCGTCGCAGACGCCGCCCAGCTCCTCGGGGTCGCGGTCGGTGACCGCGATCACCACGCCGTCGCGCGCCTTGACCTCCTGGAGGTTGCTCTTCACCTTCTCGAACACCTGATCGCCGGTGGCCAGGGCGACGACCGGCAGCCCGTCGCCGATGAGCGCGATCGGGCCGTGCTTCATCTCGCCGGCCGGATAGCCCTCGGCGTGGATGTAGGAGATCTCCTTGAGCTTGAGGGCGCCCTCGAGAGCGATGGGATAGTTGATGCCGCGCCCGAGGTAGAGGAAGCTCGATGCCTTGAAGTAGCGCCGCGCCAGCTCCTCCATCGGCCCGGCCTGCGCCTGGAGGACCTGGTTGACGGCGAGCGGCAGGTGGGCGAGGTCGTCCAGGTGATCGCGCTCGATGCCGCCGCCCGGGGCCACGCCGCGCAGCTGGCGCAGATGGAGCGCCAACAGGTAGAAGGCCACGAGCTGGGTGGTGAACGCCTTGGTCGAGGCGACGCCGATCTCCGGCCCGGCATAGGTGTAGAGGACCCCCTCGCTGATGCGTGTCGCCTGGCTCCCCTCGACGTTGCAGATGCAGAAGAGGTGCGCGCCGCGGTCGCGCGCCGCCTCCATCGCCGAGACGGTGTCGGCGGTCTCGCCGGACTGCGAGACGCCGACCGCCAGCACCCGTGAGTCGACGATCGGATCGCGGTAGCGGTACTCGGAGCCGTAATCGACCTCGACCGGCAGCCGCGCCAGCCGCTCGATCATGAACTTGCCGACCAGCGCGGCGTGCCAGGAGGTGCCGCAGGCCAGCAGGTGGATGCGCTCGATCTGCCGCAGCTCGGCCGGCGGGAGCCTCAGGCCGTCGAGCAGGACGCGCGCGCGCTCGAAGTCGACGCGCGCCCCCATGGTGTCCTGGATGGCCTGGGTCTGCTCGTGGATCTCCTTGAGCATGAAGTGCTTGTAGCCGCCCTTCTCGGCCTGCACCGGGTCCCAGTTGAGGTGCTGGACGGCGCGCTCGACCGGCCGGCCGGCGCGGTCCCAGATGGCGACGCCCGCGGGCCGCAGGCTCGCCAGGTCGCCGTTCTCGAGGAAGATCACGTCGCGGGTGTGGATGAGAAGGGCGGTGGGGTCGGAGGCCAGGTACTGCTCGCCCTGCGCCAGGCCGATGACCAGCGGCGGGCCCTGGCGCGCGGCGATGATCTCCTGCTCGGGGGCGGCGTGGCGGCCGTTGCCGGCTGGCGCCGATCCCGCCGATCCCGCCGCCCCCCGCGATCCCGGCGGGGCGGCGGCGACGACGGCGAAGGCGTACATGCCCTCCAGCTCGGCACAGGCGAGGGCGACGGCGGCGCGCAGGTCGTCCTCCTCCTCGAGGTGGGAGGAGATCAGGTTGGCCACCACCTCGGTGTCGGTGTCCGACTGGAAGGTCCAGCCCGCGGCCTGGAGGCGCTTCTTGATCGCCAGGAAGTTCTCGATGATGCCGTTGTGGATGAGCGCCACGCGCCGCCGCGCATCGACCATCGGGTGGGCGTTGCGCTCGCTCGGCGGCCCGTGCGTGGCCCAGCGGGTGTGGCCGAGGCCGAAGTGGCCCGGCAGCGGCCGGCCGGCGAGCTTCTGCCGGAGGTTGCCGAGCTTGCCCTCGGCCTTGACGGTGACCAGCTCGCCGCCGTCCACCACCACCACGCCGGCCGAGTCGTAGCCCCGGTACTCGAGGCGCTGCAGGCCGTCGATCAGCAGCGGCACCACCTCACGCGGTCCGACGTAGCCGACGATTCCGCACATCTCAGGGTTCCTCCCGGCGCACGTTCACGTGAGCGCCTGGAAGCAAGGCCGGTGCCGCCGCGCTGCCGACCGGCGGCGCGTCCGCCGCCGCCGCATCGGGCGGCAGGCGCGAGAGCGCGCCGAGCCGGGCGCCTTCGCCGATCCGCACGCCGTCGACAACGGCGTAGGGGCCGACCGTCACCCGGTCGCCCAGCAGGCTGTCGCGGACCCACGCGCCCTGGTGCAGCACGCACCCGCTGCCGACCGCGGTGCGGCCGAGGAGCGACACCCCCGGATGCAGCACTGTGTCGCCGCCGACACGCACCGACGGCTCGACGGTGGTGCGGGCGGGCTCCAGGACGCTCACCCCCGACACCATCAGGGCGTCGAGGTGGCGGTCGAGCAGGATGCGGTGGACCGCCGCCAGCTCGCGCCGGTCGTTCACCCCCAGCGCCTCGCGCGGATCGGCGAGCGGCACCAGCGCGACCCGCTGCCCGGCGGCGGCGGCGGCGCTGACGGCATCGGTCAGGTACAGCTCGCCCTGGGCGTTGGCCGGCTCCAGCCGGTCGAGCCGGGCGAAGACGTCGGGGGCCGGCAGGACGTAGAGCCCGGCGTTGACGGTGGTGACCGCCAGCTCCTCGGGCGTGGCGTCGGCCGCCTCGACGATGCGCGCGAGGATCGTCCCCCGCTGCCGGTCCGCCGCCGCCGCCCTCGCCGCTCCCGGCGCCGCCCTGGGCTCCGCGGCGGCCCTGGGCTCCGCGGCGCCGTCCCTGCCCGCCGGTCGCCGGTCTCCCGGTGCCGGGGCGGGC
>JASLEW010000007.1 GCA_030150965.1 Thermoanaerobaculia bacterium
CGCGCTGTGGCGCCAGGCCGCCGTGCCGCGCGCGCGTCCGGCCGCGTCGCTGGCGGAGATCTCGCGCTGGCACGCGCCGACCGACTTCCTGCTGCACACGCCGGGCGAGGCGCTGCTGCGCTCCGTCCCCCGTCTCGGCAGCTCCCTCCACGATCCACTCTTTGGAGACCAAACCCGATGAGAGCCCGTCACCTCACCAGCCTGATGCTGTTCCTGCTGCTGCCGGCCCTGGCGCCGGCGGAAGGCCCATCCGACGATCCGCTGCGCGACCATCTCTTCCCACCCGAGCTGGTGATGCAGAACCAGCAGGCGCTCAACCTGAGCGACGAGCAGAAGACGTTCCTCAAGGGCGAGCTGCGCTCGACGCAGCAGCGGTTCACCGAGCTCCAGTGGAAGATGGCCGACGAGATGGAGCGGCTGGTGGCGCTGATCAAGCAGCCGCAGGTGGACGAGCAGCAGGCGCTGGCGCAGCTCGACAAGGTGCTCGCCGCCGAGCGCGAGGTCAAGCGCACGCAGGTGGCGCTCCTGGTCCGCATCAAGGACCACCTGCGGCCGGAGCAGCAGGCGCAGCTGCGCGAGCTGCGCAGGAAGAGCGGCTGACGGCGGGCGGGCGGAGCGCCGCCCGCCCGTCATCCGCCGCCGCGCCGCCGCGCCGCCGGCTACGCCGTGTTGTCGAGGAACGGCTTGAGCTTGGTGGCGCGGCTCGGGTGGCGCAGCTTGCGCAGCGCCTTCGACTCGATCTGCCGGATGCGCTCGCGGGTGACGTTGAAGGAGCGCCCCACCTCCTCGAGCGTGTGCTCGGAGCCGTCGCCGACGCCGAAGCGCATCTTGAGCACCAGCTCCTCGCGCGGGGTGAGGGTCTTGAGCACCTTGCGCGTCTGGTCCTTGAGGTTGGCGAAGATCACCGACTCGATCGGCGAGATCGCGTTCTTGTCCTCGATGAAATCGCCGAGGTGGGAGTCCTCCTCCTCGCCGATCGGCGTCTCCAGCGAGATCGGCTCCTGGGCGATCTTCATGATCTTGCGCACCTTGGAGGCCGGCAGGTCCATGCGCTCGCCGATCTCCTCGGCGGTGGGCTCGCGGCCCAGCTCCTGCACCAGCGAGCGGCTGGTGCGGGTGAGCTTGTTGATGGTCTCGATCATGTGCACCGGGATGCGGATGGTGCGCGCCTGGTCGGCGATGGCGCGGGTGATCGCCTGCCGGATCCACCACGTGGCGTAGGTCGAGAACTTGTAGCCGCGCCGGTACTCGAACTTCTCCACCGCCTTCATCAGGCCGATGTTGCCCTCCTGGATGAGGTCCAGGAACTGCAGCCCGCGGTTGGTGTACTTCTTGGCGATCGACACCACCAGGCGCAGGTTGGCGACGATCAGCTCCTCCTTGGCGCGCTCGCAGGTGGCCTCGCCCAGGCGGATCTTCTCGATGGTCGAGGCGATCTCGGCGTGGGTGGTGCCGTAGCGCTCCTCCAGCTCGCGCAAGTTGCCGCGGTACTTCTCGATCCGCCGCCGGTGCAGCGCCTTGAGGTCCTCGTTGGTCTCGCGCTTGAGCGCCGTCTGCGCCCGCTTGATGTCCTGCTCGAAGCGCGAGAACTGCTTGTCGATGTCCTTGAGGAAATCGACCAGCCGGTTGCGCGTCTGCACGCTGAAGTCGATGGTGCGGATGTCCTTGGCGATCTTGGCCACCAGGCGGTCGATCTCGCGCTCGATCTCCAGGTACTTCTCGCCGTCGGGCTTGCAGCGCTTCTGGCGCTTGCGCAGCTCCTGGATGTCGTGGTCGTTGGCGGCGATCTGCTCGAAGATCTTGAGGTTGCCGCGGATGCGGTCGGAGGCCTTGGGATCGAGCGGCTCGTCGGGATCGGCGGAGACCAGCTCGCGCAGGATGCGCTTGTCGCGTGCCGCCATCTCGTTGAGGCGCAGCAGCTCGCGCAGCACCACCGGGTTCTCGCACAGCGCCTCGTAGATCATCCACTCGCCCTGCTCGATGCGCTGGGCGATCTCCACCTCGCCCTCGCGGTCGAGCAGCGGCACGGTGCCCATCTCGCGCAGGTACATGCGGACCGGGTCGTTGGTCTTCTCGTGGGTGGTGAGGCCGAACTCGGTGGTCTCGTCCTCTTTCTTGTCGAACTCGCTGGCGCCGGATTCGAAGTCGTCGCGGTTCTGGTACCGCTCGGGCCGGTCGATGACGTCGATGCCGAGGTCGGAGAAGCGGATGTAGATCTCATCCAGCTCGTCGGGGAGGCTCACCACCTCCTCCGGCAGGCTCTCGTAGATCTCGTCGTAGAGGAGATAGCCCTTCTCTTTCCCCAGCTCGATCAGCTGCTTGACCGTGGTGTACTTCTCTTCGACGGGCGTAAGGCTCGAAATGGTCAATGGGTTCTCCTCTCGGCTGCGATTCGGCGCCTGGGCTCAGCCCACGGAACGGGGACCGGGACGGATTCCCTGCAAGCTCTGGCTCAGATTGGTCTTCTCGGTGACCAGGCTGGTCAACCGCGCCTGGTCGCCCCGCCGCTGAGCCTCGGCGATCTCGCTCTGCAACTCCCGGAGCCGCTGTTGGCGCCAGCGACGGACCAACTTGTCGAGGGACTCGACCAACCCGGATTTGCCCGGGTCAAACGGCTCTTCTAACAGAAGGTGCGCCATCCGGTCAACCACGAGCTCCTGGGAGTCCAGCGCGGCCAGCACCGCCCGGACCGCGGGAGGGCCGGCGGCGCTCTCCGCCGGGGGCTCCGCCCCCCCCTCGGTGGCGGGCCGTGCCCGCCTGTCCGCGGCGGGCTCCGCCCGCCTTTCCGAATACAGAGTGCGGAACGTGCGGTAAATATTCCTCAGGTCGGTATCGAAGAACACCTCCGGCGGCGGCAGCTCCTCGGCCGGCGGCAGCCCCCCGGCCGGTCCCGCCTGGAGAAGGTTGGCCAGCACCTGCTCCTCCAGGCTCCGCACCAGGCGCGGCCCCCCGGCCGCTCCTGCCGCCGGCGCCGCGGCCTCGCCCGCCGCGGGACGGCCCCGCTCCCGCCCCCCCGTCCCACCCTGCGGCGCCACCCCCTGCCAACCCTTCAACTCCTTGAGGCGGCTGAGAAATTCCTTGTCCGGCACGCCCAGCAGCTCGGCGGCCCGGCGGGCGTAGTCGTAGCGCATGAGGGGGTCGCGGATGGGGTCGAGCAGGGCGGCGATGGCGCCCGCCTGCGACGCCTTGAGCCGCGAGCTCGCCATCGGGCCGGGGATGGCCCGCCGCAGCAGCCGCACCACGCCGTCCTCGGCGTCGTCCACCGCCGCCGCCACCGCCGCCTCGCCAGCGGCGAGCCGCAGCGAGTCCGGGTCGTGCCCCTCGCCGAAGACCGCCCGCCGCACGCCGAGCCCCTCGGCGAGGAGGATCGGCAGGGCGCGCTCGAAGGCCGTCTCGCCGGCCCGGTCGCCGTCGTAGGCCACCACTACCTCCTCGGCATAGCGGGCGAGCAGCCGCGCCTGCTCCTGGGTGAGGGCGGTACCCATCCCGGCAACCGCCCCCGCCCGCCCGCTGGCGACGGTGGCGACGACGTCGAAGTAGCCCTCGACCAGCACCGCGCGCCGGCTCTCGCGGATCTCCTGGCGCGCCTGGAACAGGCCGTAGAGCAGGTGGCCCTTGTGGAAGCGGTCGGTCTCGGCGGTGTTGATGTACTTGGCCCGGTCGTCGCCCAGCGTCCGCCCGCCGAAGCCGACCAGCCGCCCCGAGGCGTTGTGGATGGGGAACATCAGCCGGTTGCGGAAGCGGTCGTAGGGCTGTCCGTCGCGCTCGCCGCGCCCGGCGAGGCCGGCCGCCTCCAGGTCGCCGAGCGGCACCCGCGGGGCGAGCGCATCGATCATCGCCCGCCGGCTGTCCGGCGCGTACCCGAGGCCGAAATGCTCGCCGAGCTCGGGCGAGACCCGGCGCCCGGCGAGGTAGTTGCGCGCCAGCGGCGACCGCCGCAGCTGCTCGGCGAAGAAGCGCTGCGCGGCGCCCAGCGCCCCCTCCAGGTCGCGCTCCGGCGGCGCCCCGGCGCGCACCGCGCGGGTGGGCAGCGGGATGGCGTGGCGCTGGGCGAGCGACTCGATGGCCGCCGGGAAGTCGTCGCCGGTCGCCAGCATGTGCAGCTTGATCGCATCGCCGCCGGCGCCGCAGCCGAAGCAGTAGAACAGGCCCTGCACGGGATCGACGCTGAACGACGGCGTCTTCTCCTTGTGCAGCGGGCAGAGCCCCTGGTAGCGGCGGCCGGCCTTGCGCAGGCGGGTGTGCTCCGAGGCGATGGCGACGATGTCCACCGCGTCGCGCACCGCCTGGATGAGCTGCGGCGTGAGGCTGACGTTTCCTAAGGGCATGGTTTCCTGGGGTGCAAACAACGGTGCCGGCGCGGACATTTCGGCCGGCGCCGGGGGCGGGCCGCCGAGATCAGCCGCCGGCAGGCCCGGGTCGGTCGCGCAGGGTCACCACGGTGGCGCCGTTGCCGCCCTCGTTCGCCTCGCCGCCGCGCAGCTCGCGCACCGCCGGATGGCCGCGGAGGTGCTCGCGCACCGCCTGGCGCAGGCGGCCGGTGCCGTGGCCGTGGATCACCCGCACCTCGCGGCGGGCGGCGAGCAGCGCCCGGTCGAGGTAGCCGTCCAGCTGCTCCAGGGCGGGCTCGACCCGCACGCCGATGAGGTTGATCTCGGCCGGCACGGCCGCCGCCTCGTCGAGGTCGCCCAGGCCGCCGCCGTGG
>JASLEW010000067.1 GCA_030150965.1 Thermoanaerobaculia bacterium
CCCGCCGGCGAGGCCCCCGCGTCCGGAACCGCGGCGTCCGGAACCGCGGCGTCCGGAACCGCGGCAGTCGGGACCGCGGCAGCCGGGACCGCGGCAGCCGGCAGCGCGGAGGGGGGCGGCTCGGCCACGGCGCAGGCCGGAGAAGCCCCCGGCGCCAAGGGAACGGCCGCCGGCAAGGGGGCGGCCGGCGCCAGGGGCGCGGCCAAGCCCGCGGCGAAGGTCTCTCCCGGCATCACCGGCGGCTTCCCCGGGCTCAACATCCAGTTCGGGGCCGAGGACGCCTGGGACCGCTGCCTCGTCCTCTCCCCGGCGCCGGCCTCCCAGCTGAAGGGCGAGATCGACACCCTGGTGCCGGCGGCCATGCGCCCGGCGGTCGTCCTCCCCCTCCAGATCAAGGGGTCGGGCTCCACCATCTCGGCCGCCTTCGACCGCAAGCTGGTGGGCAAAGGCGACCCGCGCACCTGGGGCTTCCAGGTGGTGATGGCCGGCTACGACCCCTACCCGCCGCTCGGCGACCCGATGATCCTCAAGGTCAACGAGACCGAGAGCCAGCACCGCTTCGGCGGCGGCACCGACGGCGACTGCGACCCCAACGTCCTCGACGCCCTGGACGTGACCGGCGAGAAGGAGGGCGCGGCGGCCGCCACGCAACACGAGATGCTGCAGTACGAGTGCAAACCCGACAACACCCCGAAACGCCTCGCCACGCTCCGGATGGTGCGGGTCCCCAAGCCCGAGACGTCCAAGGAGAGGCGCGAGAAGGCGAGGGAGAAGCAGCGGCTGGAGGAGGAGCAGGAGCGCCTCAAGCGCGAGGGCCAGGGCACGCCGCCGCCGCCCGGCACGCCGGCGACGCCACCCGTGCCGCCCCCCGCCTCGCCGCCTCCGTAGGGCCGCGGCCCGGCGATGCGCGTGTTCCTGCGGCAGCCGGCGTCCGGCGACTGCGACGAGCTGGTGGAGCTGATGCGCGCCAGCCGCCGGCTGCACGCCGCCTGGGTCTCGCCGCCCCTCGACCGCGTGTCGTTCCAGGCCTTCCTGGTCCGGGCACGGCAGCCGAACGCCCTGACCCTGCTGGTCTGCCGCGTCGCCGACGCCGCCATCGCCGGGGTCTTCAAGCTCAACGAGATCGTCTACGGCCCCCTGCGCAACGCCCACCTGAGCTACTACGCGGGCGCGCCGTTCGCCGGCCAGGGCTACATGTCGGAGGGCCTGCAGCTGCTGCTGCGCCACTCCTTTGTCACCCTGCAGCTGCACCGCCTCGAAGCCAACATCCAGCCCGGCAACCTGGCCTCGATCGCCCTGGTGCGCCGCGCCGGCTTCGAGCGCGAGGGCTTCTCGCCGCGCTACCTGAAGATCCGCCAGCGCTGGCGCGACCACGAGCGCTGGGCGCTGCGCGCCGAGGTCTGGCGCCGGCTGCGCCAGCGTCCACGGCCCCAGTAGGCGCGCGCCGCGGAGGTGCGGCAGCGGGGGAGGTGGGGGGCCGGTGCGCGAAAGCCCGGCTCAGGTCAGGGCCAGCCAGCGGCGCAGGGCGTCCTCGGCCGCCCGCAGCTCGTTTTCGTCACAATGCCCGAGCTGGGCGGCGACCGCGGCCCGCGGAACGCTGACGATCTTGTCGACCATGATCTGCGACGTCCTGCGCAGCCCGGTGCGTTCGCCGGGCGGCAGGGGGATGCGGAACAGCGGTGCGTCGACGCAGTCAGAGGTGATCGGGCAGATCGTGACGCTGCTGTGGGTGGGATTGAACAGGTCCGACTGCACCACCAGCGCCGGACGCGGCTTACCGGTGTATGGACGCTTCGCCGCGACCACCACGATCGCGCCGCGCGTCACCTCCAGCCTCGAGTGTCGGCCACCTGCTCGAGAAAGCCGAGGGTCTCCCTCTCCGACCGGCGGCGGCTGACCAGGAGCGATTGCCGGCGGGCCTCTTCGGCAGGGTCCGGCGCCTCCTTGCCGGCCAGACCCGCCGTCAGGATCTCGCGCGCCAGCTCGCTCTTGGTCTTGCGGCCGCGCCGCGCCGCGCGGGCCAGCGAGCGGTCGAGCTCGACGCCGATGCGGACGGTCAGCGCGGACGAAACCCGCTTCGGTCGCTTCATTGTCATACCGTATGACACACCGAGCCCGCAATCAAGTTCGGCGCCCGCGGCGGCGGCTGGCGGGAGGTTCGCCTCACCTCGCCGAGAATCCCGGCGTCGAGATCGCGGCCCCGGAGGGAATCCTTACACGGTTCGTTCAAGGGGCCGGCGGCCCCATTGCTGGCGACGATCACGCGACGGCGGGCCTGAGCGCCACGGCAGGGAGCGCTGAGAGATCTGACGCCGCGGCAGGTGATGCTCGCCCATCCCCTGCGCTGCGCTACCATGCCGGTCCTGCATGCTCGGCGAACGAGAGGGAAGCTCGAGGCGGGGGCTGTGGGCGAACCGGGATTTCGTCCGCCTGTGGACCGGCCAGGCGATCTCCGAGATGGGGTCGCGGATCAGCCGCGAGGGGATCCCCTACACCGCGCTCCTGGCGCTGCACGCGAGCACGGTGCAGATGGGCTGGCTGGCGGCGCTGGGCGGGGCGGCGATGCTGGTGTGCGGCCTGCCGGCCGGCGTCTGGGTGGACCGGCTGCGCCGGCGCCCGATCCTGATCGGCGCCGATCTCGGCCGCATGCTGCTGCTGGGCTCGGTGCCCGCCGCCGCGCTCGCCGGCGTCCTGGGAATGCCGCAGCTCTACGCGGTCACGGCGCTGGCCGGTGTGCTGACGGTCTTCTTCAACGTCGCCTACCAGTCCTACCTGCCGTCGCTGGTCGAGAGCGAGCAGATGCTGCTGGCGAACAGCCGGCTGACGCTGAGCGCCACCATCGCCGAGATCTGCGGCCCGGGGATCACCGGCGCCCTGGTGCAGCTGATCACCGCGCCGCTCGCCATCGCCTTCGACGCGCTGTCGTTCGTCGTCTCGGCGCTGAGCGTGGCCCTGATCCGCCGCCCCGAGCCGGCGCCGGCGCCGCGCCGGGAGGAGCGCGTCTGGGCCGAGGCGCTGGCCGGTCTGCGCTTCATCCGCGACGAGCCGGCGCTGCGCGCCCTCGGCCTGCGCTCGCTGACCGCCTTCTTCTGCCACGGCATGATCGGTGCCCTCTATCTGCTCTATTTCGTCGACGTGCTGCACCTGCGGCCGGCGGTGCTCGGCCTGTGCATCGCGGTCGGCGGCGCCAGCGCCACCGCCGGCACCTTCGCCGCGCCGCCCATCGCCCGCCGCCTCGGCCTCGGTCCCACCTTCGTGGCCGCCTCGGGCGGCATGGGCCTCGCCACCCTCCTCATCCCGCTCGCCGGCGCCGCTCCTGGCCTGGCGCTCCCCTGCCTGATCGGCCAACAGCTGATCGGCGACCTGCTGTTCGCGGTCTACCAGATCCACCAGGTCACCCTGCGCCAGCGCCTCGCCCCCGGCCATCTGCTGGGCCGCGTCAACGCCGGCATGCAGCTGCTGGCGCTCGGCATCCTGCCGCTCGGCGCGGTCGCCGGCGGCTATCTCGCCGCCCGCGCCGGCACGCGGACCACCCTCGCGGCCGCCGCCGCCGGCATCCTCGCCTCGACGATCTGGCTGCTGGCGTCGCCGGTGCGGCGGCTCCGCTAGAGCCGCGTCAGCCTCGCGGCAATCTCTCCACCGCCGCCGTCAAAGATCAGGTCGCGGGCCGCCGCTATCGGAGGTCGGGCTCGCGCAGGTCGGCGATCTTGCAACCCAACGTGTACACGCTTATACTTAAAATAGAGAGGGACCTCTTAGGAGATCAACTGCGTCCATTCCGTCTGGGGAGCGTCGGTTATGTCTCGCGAAACCGTTCTGCGGCGCTTTGCCCGCCAAGTTGCGTCGAATCCTCACTCTGTTGCCGTGGTCGACGAAACCGACAGACTCACCTATCGTGAGCTGGACAGAAAAAGCAGTCGCATCGCTGAATTTCTCATCGCGAACGGTGTCGCCAAGGGAGGCATCGTCCCCATCCTGGCCGACCGATCTATCAACCTGTTCATCGCGGTGCTGGGTGTCTTGAAGGTCGGCGCCGCCTATGCTCCGATCGATCGAAACTACCCGGATCAACGCCAGGCGTATATCGCGGAGCAAAGCGGCGCTTCCCTGATGTTGTCCACGAAGCCTTGTGCGGACAGCAGTGGGAGACGACGGATTGAAGATGTCAACGCGATACTGGCGCGATGCACAACTTCCGATTTCGAAGGTATGGAGGCCGATGTCCACGATCCCGCTTATGTCGTCTTCACCTCGGGCACCACAGGCATGCCCAAGGGAGTGGTGGTGGAGCATCATTCCTTAATCAACTTGGTTCTCTGGCACAACGACAGATTCGACATGCAGACCTCGAGCCGGACGACCCTGATGGCCGGTATCGGTTTCGATGTGTCCCAATGGGAGATCTGGTCGACGCTCGTTGCCGGTGCCTGCATCCATCTCCTGAACGATGAGACGAGGCTCAGCAGCCAGGCGCGACTGGATTTCTATACAAGACATGGGATCACGCACGCATTCGAGCCCACGGTGCTGGTGCCGGACTTAATCGCTTAACCCCAGCCCGATGGTCTGGCGCTGCACTACCTTTTTACCGCCGGAGAAAAGCTCAATCCCGTCAATACGGATGCCCTCCGCTATACCTTGGTGGATTACTATGGGCCAACCGAGGCCACCATCTTCGCCACGTTCCATCTGGTCAAGAGCATGACCTTGAATCCGCCCTCCTCGATTGGCACCCCGGTGTCCGACACCGAAGTCTTCATCCTGGGCGACGACCGCTCGCCGTTGGGCGTTGGGGAGATCGGCGAGTTGTTCATCGCTGGTCGCTGTCTGGCCAGAGGCTATCTCAACGACGATGAGTTAACTGCCGAGAAGTTTGTTTTCCATTCAAAATTCCCGGGTAAGCGGCTCTACCGAACGGGGGACTTGGCGTGCTGGTTACCGGATGGCTCCATTCAGTTCATCGGCAGGGCAGACGATCAGATAAAGATCAGGGGCAATCGGGTCGAGCTGGGAGAGGTGGAAGCTGCCATCGTGCGCGACCCCGGTGTGAGAGCAGCCGTGGCGCTGGTGGACGGGGCCTCGAGCCAGGCGGACAAGAAGATCATCGCGTTCGTCGTGCCGCGGAATGGAAGGACTGACCCGGCAGCAGAGGAGACGCTGGTCGACCGCCTGAAAGGCGGCCTGCGGCGTCTCCTTCCCGATTACATGCTGCCCAGTCGCTATCTTTGCATTGCAGCGATACCTTGCGATGCGAATGGAAAAAGGGATAAACAGGCTTTGCAGGCGATTTACCTGGGAACGCTCGACCGACCGCGGCTTCAGGTAGAGATGACTGACGAATATGAGACCGAGATAGCAAACATATGGAGCGCCCTGCTGGGACACAGCGACTTCGGGACCGCCGACAGCTTCTTTGAAGTGGGCGGGCACTCGCTGTTGGTCACTTCCCTGGTGAGGGAAATATCCAACCGCCTGGGAGTCGAGACCCATGTGAGTGACATCTACGAGCACAAGAGCATAAGTTTTCTGGCCAAAGAGATCAGCCAGAGAAAGCGCCAGAGAGCTCCCCTGCTCGACAGCGAACCCCTCCGGACGCTGCAGGACGACATCAATTTGCCGGAGGGCGTCGTTTTTTCAGGAGGCTTCGCGGTCGATCAGATCGTCGGGCCTCGGCACATCCTGCTCACCGGCGCGACGGGGTTTGTCGGGGCACATCTTCTTGCCGAGCTTCTGGCTACAACCCGGGCGGACATACACTGCCTCGTCAGATGCAAGGCCCTCGATGCCGCCGTCCGGCGGGTCGATGAGGTCATCTCACGATACCAGATCGATATTCCGCCGTTCAGTAGGACTAGAATAAAGATCCATGCGGGGGATATCTCGGAAACGAGCTTCGCCATGTCCCGACATGCCTTCGCCGCTCTCGCGGGCATGGTCGACGTTATCTACCATTCGGCCAGCGCGGTGAACTTCATCCAGCCCTACTCCCACATGAAGAAGGACAACGTCCAGGGTCTCAAGGAAATAATTCGGTTTGCCGGGGAAGAAAAGACCAAGCCCCTTGTCCTGCTGTCGACAATATCAGTCTACAGCCATGGGCATCTGCATACCGGCAAGACAACGATGCGAGAGGACGATGACATCGATCAGAATCTCCCGGCCATTATTAATGACCTCGGCTATGTCAGAAGCAAGTGGGTGATGGAGAAAATCGCTGACCTGGCCGCATCCCAGGGGCTGCCGCTGATGGTCTTCAGGCTGGGATACGCGACCTTTCACAGCCAGACCGGCTTGTGCGCCGACTACCAGTGGTGGGGGCGTCTGGTCAAGACCTGCATCGCCTACAACTCCATACCCGACCTGATGGACCTGCGGGAGGGGCTTACCACGATCGATTACATAGCCGCGGCAATTGCCTTCATCTCTAGAAACCCAGAGGCCCTGGCCAAGAAGTTCAACCTGATTCCTTCTCCTCAGAAAAACCTCACGCTGAGGGAGTTTTTCAGGCTATTGAGCGACAGCTTCGGCATCGAGCTGGCGGTGATGCCCTATCAAGCATGGCTGGCCCAGTGGGAGTCTGACCGAGACGCGCCCCTGTACCCGCTGTTGAGCATGTTCAAGGACAACATGTACGACGGCATGTCGATTGTCGAGCTGTACCAGAATACCTATCTATGGGACTGCAGCAACGTGCGCAAGTTTCTTGAAAACAGCTCGGTCAGGGAGCCCGAATTTACGCGGGAGATGCTCATCCGCTATCTGAAGAGCTCGATTGGTTTCAATCCAGAGCGGGTTATTTAGTCGGAGAGGATCTCGACGGCCAGGTCTGGCGCTGAGGGAATGTGGCCGAGGAGCGCCGAGGAAACTCTGGCCCTGGCTGCCGCGATCAACCGACCATCTCGCGCACCAGGGCGGCGATCGACAGCGGCGCCGACCCCTCGGCGTTGTTGTTGACCGTCAGCAGGAAGCGCCGCCCGGCCGCGAGCGCGGCGCGCGCCAGCTCCGCGAGCGCCGTGCGGGCTGCCGGATCGGGGGCCGCGAGGCGGTTGAAGGGGGCGAAGCGCCGGCCCGCCTCCTCGTAGGTGGCGCCGCCGCCGAGGAGCCACCGCCCCACGGTCAGCGGGAGCTGACCCGCGGCGGACAGCGGCGGCTCGTCGCCGGCAGCTGCCGGCAGGGCGCCGGCCGCTTCCCGGTCGGCGCCGGACGCCGGCGGCGCGGCCACCGCACCGGTCACCTCGGCCTGGATGCGCACGCTCGGCATGCGCGGATGGACGGTCAGGCAGTGACAGGCGCCGGCCGCGGCCAGCGCGGCGGCGTAGTCGGCGGTCAATAGCTCGCGGTTGCGCAGCTCGACGGCGTAGAGCGGACCGCGCGGCAAGGCGGCGAGGAACCCGTGCAGCCGGGCGGCGAAGCGCGGCGCCGGCCCGAGGTCCTGGGGGGCGAACTGGAAGAGCAGCGCGCCGCCCCGGGCGCCCAGCCCCTCGGCGTAGGGCGCCACCACCTCGGCCGCGGCGTAGGCGGCGTCCAGGAAGCGCGGGTTGGGCCGCCCGCGCTCGGCGCCGTAGCGCTCATGGTCGGGGAAGCGGGCCAACGTGCACGCATCGTGCGCCTTGACCAGGAAGAGGAAGTCCTCCGGCACCACCGCGGCGTAGCGCGCCAGCTCTTCGGCGGGCAGCGGCCGGTAGTGGGTGCGGTCGATGCCAGCGGCGCGCAGCAGCGGATGGCGGGCGTAGGCGGCGAGCCCGTCGCGCGCCAGGCGGGCCTGCGGATACACCCGGTCGTAGACCAGCCCCGCCCAGCCCGGGAACGACCAGGTGGAGCCGCCGAGGTGGAGCCCGGCGGGCAGCCGGCGCCCCAGATCGGCGACCTCCGCCTCGGGCACGGCGGCGCCCACCCCGCCGACACCGCTCCGGCCCGCCGGCGCCTCGGCCGGCCCGGAGCTGCCGGGCTCTGCTCCGTCCTCGGCCGGCGCACCGGCGGGACCGAAGAGGGCCAGCTGCCCGCCGCCGTCCGCCTTCTTGCCGCGTGCCATCCTGCCCCCCGTTCTCAGGTGCTCTCAGCCGCGATCAGGCGCTCCCGACCGCTCCGCCGACCCCGACCACGCTCGACCGTTCGCAACGGGTCTCGAAGAGGGAGGGGGACGGCGCTACTGGAGCCGCTCCACCTTGACGTCCGGGTCACCGTGGCGGTCGCGGGTGATGGTGACCTGCCAGGGGTTGCAGCAGACCTCGCAATCCTGCACCAGGCTGCCCCAGACGTCCGGCTCGATGGCGATCTCGACGCGCTCGCCGCAGTAGGGGCACTGCACCTCGATCGGCACGTTCCAGTAGCCGTCGTGCGGGTCCACCTCCACGTCCTCCACGTCGCCGAAGCTCAAGCGGGCCCCCGCCGCGCCCTGCCGCGCCCCAGGCGGCAGACGATCTCGAACTCGCCCGCGGCGACCGGCTGCACCGACAGGCGCGAGCCCTTGCGGGTGACCTCCATGCTCTCCAGGCCCGGCGTCGCCTTGAGCGTGGCGAGCGGCACCACCTCGGGGAACCTCTCCACGAAGCGGATGTCCACCGCGTACCAGGTCGGGTTCTCCGGATCGCTCTTGGGATCGAAGTACTTGTGGCCCTTCTTCACGGCATAGGGGTCGGGATATCCGGCCCGCGCCACCTCGGCGATCCCGGAGACTCCCGAGGGCTCGGCGTTGGAGGCGTAGAACAGGACCCCGTCGCCCACCTTCACCTCGTCGCGCAGGAAATTGCGCGCCGTGAAGTTCCGCACCCCCTCCCAGCTCGTCGTGCCGTCGCGCTCCAGATCGCTGATGTCGTAGGCCTCCGGCTCGCACTTCATCAACCAGTAGCGTTTCCGCGCCATCGCCTCCTCCTCGGGTTACCGCCATCCGCAACCGGTACGCATCATAGCGCCACGACATCTTCTGGCGCCCGCTCCAAGGAGCTGAGGACCCGCGCCTCCGAGCCTCTCCGAGCCACCGACGGCCGCCGACGGATGGAGCGGAGCCGCCACCGCTCCGGTCTTCCGCCGGGCGGCTGTGACCAAGGCCACAGACGGCAGCCTGGCGCCGCCTTACTCTCTGGGTGGCTGAGACCTTGACAGGTCTCCGAGCACTTGAACGCGGGAGCCCGGGTCCCCAAGGCTCCCGCGCTTTTTCTCCGCCTCAATCCGCGCCGTGCCGCTCGCCGCGCTGGCTGACCGGCACCCGCCACCTCACCTCGAACCTGCCGCCCTCCCGGGTGAACCGCAGGTCGTGCCAGCCGCACAGGTGGGCCAGGCGCTCCAGGATGCGCCGGCCGCCGTAGGCGCGGCCATCCCGGTCCGGCGCCCCGGCGCCGGGACCCACCTCGTTCTCGACCGCGAACAGCAGCTCCCGCCGCACCGGGTCGAGCGTGATCTCCAGCCGCGGCACGCTGCCGGCCCGGCCGTGGCGGATCGCGTTGACCACCACCTCGCCGAGGAAGAAGCCGAAGCCGCCGCGCAGCGGCGCCGCGAACCAGAAGTCCTCGGGCCAGTCGATGCGCACGCTCAGCACCTCGCCGGCAGCCTCCGGGAGCGACGGCGGCGCCTGCCTCGCCGCGCCGGCCGCCCGCTCGGCGGCCTGGGCCGCCGCCAGCACCCCGTTGTCCCAATGCAGGCGCGAGCGCAGCTCCGCGTCGCCGCGCACCCGCGCCAGGACCGCCTGCCAGCTGTCGATCGTGGCCCGCGCCTGGGCGGCCTCGATCGAGCAGTCGGGGGGCAGCGGCGGCTCGGCGTCCCAATGCTCCAGCAGCCACGCCGTGGCGAGCACCCGCCGCTCCAGGTAGGCGGCCAGCCAGCGCTCGAAGGCGAGGTCCTCCGGACCGGGCGCAGCCGATCCGCCGCCGTTCTCTTCGGGCGCGGCGGCTGCGCCGCCGGTCTTTTCGGGCGCGGCGGCTGCGCCGCCGCTGGTCGCCAAACTGTGGGCCAGCACCCGGGCGAGCGAGTCGAGGCCGTGGGCGAGAAGGGCCGCGAGCTTGCGCCGCTCGTCGGCGCGCGTCGAGCCCACCAGGTCGTCGCGCCACAGCGCCAGGTCGGCCTCCGGCTCGACCAGGAAGAGGACCCCCAGGCGGTGGCGCTCGTCGGCATGCAGCGCCTCGATCGGCGCGGTCACCGCGACCGATCGCACGATCGCATAGCGCGTCTCCAGGGCGCCCCCCTCGCCGCGCACCGAGAGCGGCACGCCGTAGGCCCGCCGCGCCCCCTGATCCGCCACCTGCATGCGCGCATAGTGCTCGCGGGCGCGCGGGTCGTCCGCCACCAGGTCGCGGGCGCGGGTGCCGCCGGCGATCCCCAGGCTGACCGCCGCCTGGTTGCCGTAGACCACCTCGTCGGTGTTGGGATCGACCACCATCAGCGGCACCTGCATGGTGTTGAGCAGGTTCTGCTTCTCCTGCAGCTCCCGCTCGGCCTTGAGCTGCGCCCGCTCGGTCCGCCGCCGGCTGCTCTCGAAGCTGGCGAGGAGCAGGCCGCCGAGCAGAGCGAGCAGCACCGCCGGCAGCAGCGCGAAGCTCGAGCGGGTGGCCGGGAAGAGCGTCACCAGCCACGTCGTCGCGGCGACCTGCAGCGCCGCCACCGCGCCCTCCTCCGCCACCGCGCCGTGGTAGAGGTAGAACGGGCTCGCCGCCCGGCCGCCGCGCCCCTCGGCGGCGGCCAGGGCACCCACCGCGGTGCGCAGCCGCGCCGCCGCCCGCGACGGCAGGTGCGCCGCCATCGCCGCCCAGGGCAGCCAGGGCTCGCGCACCGGCGAGGGGAGCCGCACCACCGCGGCGCTCATCGGCGGCTCCAGGTGGGAGGCGAAGTCCTGCCAGTCGATGTCGAAGGTCAGGTCGGCGGCGATCACCCCGCGGAAACCCTGCTCGGCCTCGCGCACCGGCACCAGCAGCGTCGCCACCACGCCCTGGCCGCCCAGGTCGAGGTAGAGGCCCGAGTAGTACGCCTGCGGCTGGGGAGCGCCGAAATCGAAGCGGAAGATGAACTCGTTGGGCACGAACGTCGGCAGCAGCGGCAGCTTGCGGAACTCCCGCTCCTCGCCGAGCGCCGCCTCGCGCCGCGCCGCCGCCCCGGCCGCGGAACCCGGCCCGGCAAACGGCTCCGACACCAGCGTCCCGTCCTCGCCGACGGCGTAGAGGCGCACCACCCGCGGCGCGCGCGCCGCGGGCACCGCCGGCAGCGGCTCCCGCGCCAGCGCCGCCCGCAGGGCGTCGCCCGCCGCCAGCAGGTGATGGGTCGCCTGGAGCAGGAAGCGGTTCGCGGGCTGCGAGAGGTCGGCCAGGTCGGCGGTGTCGATGGCGCGCCGCCGGGTGAGCGCGAACCAGTGGCCCCGCAGCTCCAGGAAGCGCTGCACCCGCAGCGGCAGCGGCCCAGCGGCACCGCCGCCCCCGGCGGTCTCCCCGCCGCCGGGAGCCTCTGTGGCCCCGGCGGTCTCCGCGCTCCCGGGGCCTGCCGCTCTCCCGGTGCCTGGCGCTCTCCCGGCGCCATCGCCCTTCCCGCCGCCCCCGTCCTGCCCCACGCCGCCCGCCGCCAGTGCCGCCGGCGGCACGGCGTGCGGCAGGTCGGCGGCGGTCCACCCCGACGGCGGCGGCGGCGCCGGCAGGGCGAGGGCAGCGCGCAGGGCGGCGAGGAACGGCGGCAGGCTGGCCTCGTCGTGCCAATCCACGATCTCGCCGTAGAGGCGCGCCTTGACCGGATCGGCGATGTGGCGGCGGTACTGCTTGAGCTCCACGTGCAGCCAGGCGGTCACCCCGGGGGTCTCGCTGGGACGGCTGGGTACCGTGTCCTGGACCAGCTCATAGATGGCCTGGCCGCGGCTCTGGCCGACGCGCAGCCGTCCCTCGCGCGCCACCGCGAGCACGGTGACCGCCGCCAGCGCCGCCACCACCAGGACTCCCACGTAGAGCAGCCACGGAGGCCGCCGTCGCGCACTGGAGGGAGGGGTGGAAGCGGTCACGGCGGCGGGAGGGTGCGGGACGATCCGAAGGGCTGCACTTAGCGAAGGGATCGATGGGAAGGAGAGGTCCAGAGGGATGGGACGAGCGGGAGGGGCGCAGGAACCGCAGGGGTCACAGGGGCCGGGATGGGGGGGGCCGGAGCGGCCGGACGGCGCCGCGGATGCGGAGCGCCCAAAGAGCCGGGAGCTTGCGCCGCGCGGCTGCCGCGGAGCCGCGCGGGATGGTGCCGAGCCGGGCGGAGCCGCCGCGACCGCGGGCAGAGCCGATAGAATCCTTGCATGACGTGGGTACTGGCCGAGGGCTTCGCGCGGCGTCCCCTGGTCGTCGTGGAAGACCACTTGTACCACATCACCGAGCTGCTCGCGTGCCTCGCGGAGCCGCTGTGCGGGCAGCTCACCGTGATCTGCCTCGACCGCCCCGGCCCCGACACCAGCCGCGCGGTCGCCGGCTGGCTGGGCGCCCACCCGCACCTCCAGGCGATGGCCGCGCTGGAGGCGGCGGCCGGAGAGGCCGGCGGTGTCGGCAGCCCTGGCGGCCCTGCCGCGGGCGAACGCTTCCGCCCCCTGCCGCCGGAGGCGTTCACCTCGGCGCATCGCCTCTGCCAGACGGTCGCCGGCGCCCTCCGCCCCGGCGGCCTGCTGCTCCAGGACATCCAGCTCTCCACCCTGGAGTTCATCCCCGCCGACCGCTGGTGGGAGTCGATCAGCCTCGCCAGCACCGTGCGCGGCATGTTCGCCGACCGGCCGCCGGCCTGCCGCTTCTTCTCCAACAAGCGCGGCTACGAGGCAACCTTCGGCCGCGACCTGCTCGACGCCGGCTTCGATCCCCGCGACGTGATCGACAAGGGCGACCTCGACCGCACGCTGCTGCCGGTCCTGCGGCGCGTCCTCGACCGCGCCTTCCCCCTGGAGCTGCGCCTGGCCGCGCCGGGGCGCTCCCCATGGACCGTGCGGGCGGCCGGCAGCGAGGCGGAGCGCGAGGAGCTGGAGCGCAACCTCGATCTCCTGCTGTGGAGCGGCGGCGACGGCACCCTGGCCCTGGGCGGCCAGGCCCTGCCGGCCGATCCGGCGCGCCGGCGCCTGTCCCTCAAGCCCGGCGCCCAGGAGGCGCTCACCTGGAGCGCGCTGCTCGAGGACCGCCTGGGCGCCGGCCCCGGCCTGCCGGTGGTGGCGGTCGGCCAGCGCCTGGCGCCGCCGGGCGCCGGCAGGGCCGAGGTCACCAACCTGGCCGCGCGCCACCTCCACACCCTGCGCGGCCGGCTCCAGGACCCGGGCGGCATCCTGACCGGCGACCACGCCTACCGGCTGAGCGAGCGGCTGACCGTGGGCATCGCCCGCCCCCTCTCCGCCGCAACGGCCGGCGCTCCCGCGCCGCCCGCCGCTCCTTCGCCCGCCAACTGAAGCCTCCCGGCGCTTCCCCGAGGACTTCCCGCGAGGACCGGCCGAGGCCGGCGAGACAGGCCAGGCCGCCGATGCGGTCGCAGCCACCGCCGCTCTGCGCCCGGCGGCCGCCACCTCCGCTCCCCTTCGCCCGCCTTCGCCGCCGCGCGCAGGCGGCGCGAGGCCGCGGCATAGAGCGCGCCCGGGGCTCCTCCCTAAGCTGCCGTCAAAGCCACGAGGAGGAGCCCATGCCGCACCAGCTCTTGACCAGGAAACCGCTCGACCGGCTGCTCGGCGAGGCGTCGCAGGACGAGGGCCGGCTGCGCCGGGTGCTGGGCCCGGTGCAGCTGACCAGCTTCGGCATCGGCGCGGTGATCGGCGCCGGGATCTTCGTCACCACCGGGGCCATCGCCCGCGAGACCGCCGGGCCGGCGCTGATGCTGTCCTACGTGGTCGCCGGGCTCGCCTGCCTGTTCGCCGCCCTCTGCTACTGCGAGTTCGCCGGCATGGTGCCGGTGGCCGGCTCGGCCTACACCTACGCCTACGCCACCCTCGGCGAGCTGTTCGCCTGGGTGATCGGCTGGGACCTGGTGCTGGAGTACGCCGTCAGCTCGGCGACGGTGGCGGCCGGCTGGTCAGGATACTTCCAGAACCTGATCGGCATCTTCGGCCTCAGGGTGCCGCGGGCGCTGAGCGGCCCGCTGATCGGCGGCGGCGCCGCCGCCGGCATGGCGCCGGCCGGTGCGCTGATCAACCTGCCGGCACTGGCGATCGTGGCCCTGGTCACCGCGGTGCTGGTGATCGGCATCCGCGAGAGCGCCCGCTTCAACGCCGTCCTGGTGGCGGTCAAGGTGGCCGCCGTGCTGCTGGTGATCGTGGTCGGGGCGCGCTACGTCTCGGCCGCCAATTGGCACCCGTTCGCGCCCTACGGCTTCGCCGGGCTGTCGCTCTTCGGGCACCTGGTGGCTGGCGGCACCGACGCCGCCGGCCGGCCGGTCGGCATGCTCGCCGGGGCGGCTCTGGCCTTCTTCGCCTACATCGGCTTCGATTCGGTCTCCACCCAGACCGAGGAGGCGCGGCGCCCGCAGCGCGACGTGCCGGTGGCGCTCCTCGCCTCGCTGCTCATCTGCACCGGGCTCTACATCGCCGTGGTGGCGGTGGTGACCGGCATGGTCCCCTACGGCCAGCTCGACGTCACCGCGCCGGTCGCCGACGCCTTCCGCCGCGTCGGCCTGCGCTGGGCGCAGATGGTGGTCGCGCTCGCCGGCCTCGCCGGCATCACCTCGGTGCTCCTGGTGACCATGCTCGGCCAGACCCGCGTGCTGCTCGCCATCGCCCGCGACGGCCTGCTGCCGGCGCGCTTCTTCGCCGCCGTCCACCGCCGCTACCGCACCCCCTGGAAGGCGACGCTCGCGACCGGCGCCTTCGTCGCCGCCCTGGCCGCCTTCCTGCCGATCACCGTCCTGCTGATGCTGGTCAACATGGGGACCCTGCTCGCCTTCGTCCTGGTGTGCGCCGCCGTCCTGGTGATGCGCCGCACCCACCCCGAGGTGCCGCGCCCCTTCCGCGTGCCGCTCGTCCCCCTGGTCCCCCTCCTCGGCATCGCCAGCTGCCTGCTGCTGATGTTCTCGCTGCCGGCGGTCAACTGGCTGCGCCTCGTCGTCTGGCTGGCCGTCGGCCTGTGCCTCTACGCGGCCTACGGCTACCGGCACAGCCGCCTCCGGCCCGGCGCGGCGGCAGCGGCGGCCCCAGCCGCAGCCGTCGCGAGCAGCACCGAGGTCCGGCTCGGCGAGGGGGGCGCCGCACCAGCGCTTTCCGCTAATAGTGGTAGCGCGCCTGGAGGAAGCTCACGCGGTCCTGGCTGACCAGGTAGACCACCCGGTGCTCCTGGGTGAGGCGGCGCGACCAGGCCCCGGCGAGAAGATGCTTGAGGGGCTCGGGCTTGCCGATGCCCTGGAAGGGGTCCTTGAGCACGGCGTCGACCAGCTGCAAGGCGCGCAACGCGACCCTGCGGTCGGTCTCGACCCAGAATCGCAGATCCTCGAGGAACTCCCGCTCGAACAGCGCCTTACGGGCGGCGGGCGGCAAGCTGCTAGTGCGGTGCGTCACGAATCCGATATCTAAGGCGTCGAGGCATCCGCGTTTCCCGGCCAGGCGCGCCGACGCAAGCGTAGCGGGGACTACGCTGAGGAGGCGGTCGCGGCTGCCGCCTGTCGCGACACTCCCGGCAGGT
>JASLEW010000068.1 GCA_030150965.1 Thermoanaerobaculia bacterium
ACCTGCCGGGAGTGTCGCGACAGGCGGCAGCCGCGACCGCCTCCTCAGCGTAGTCCCCGCTACGCTTGCGTCGGCGCGCCTGGCCGGGAAACGCGGATGCCTCGACGCCTTAGATATCGGATTCGTGACGCACCGCACTAGAGCCCCCGGCTCTGCCGGGGGATACTTGCCCCGCAGCTATCCCCTGGCCGCCGTGGCGGCCTGATGGATCTCGGCCGCGGCGCGGTTGCCCGAGGCCAGGGCCCCTTCCATGGTGCGCCCCAGGGCCGAGGTGTGCTCGCCGGCGAAGTGCACCCGCCCCTCCGCCCGCGCCAGCTCGGGCATCCACTCGGTCAGCTGCCCCGGCAGCCACCACGGGTAGCCGCCGCCGGCCCAGGGATCGGCGGCCCAGTTGACCGCGACGCCGCCCTCGGCGACCTGGGCGAACCCCGGGTGCAGCAGGTCGAGGTTCTGGATTGCCAGCGCCACCTGGCCGGCCTGGTCGCGGGCTCCCACCTCGGCGGCCACGGGGCCGCGGATGTGCCCCTCCAGGATGCCCCGCGGCCCCTGATCGGCGGGGCGCGCCAGCGGGTGCTCGGTCACCATCTGGATCGGCAAGTCGGTCGGCGAGGTGCCGGAGGCGCCGGCCTCGTCCCAGATCCGCCGCCGCGCCTGCACGAAGATGCGGGTCACCGGCGTGTACTCGAGCTGCTCCAGGATGCGGCGCTTGCGCGGCGGCAGTTCCGGGCTCCAGGCGATGCGCCGCAGCGCCGGGCAGGGCGCGGTGCAGACCAGGCGGTCGGCCGCGAGCGTCTCCTCGCCGCCGTCGCGCCGCCTTACGACGGCACGGACTCCGTCCGCCTCCTGGACGATGCGGACGACCGGCGTGCCGTAGCGGATGCGCTCGCGCAGCACCCGGGCGAAAGCGCCGGGCAGCCGGTCGAAGCCGCCGTCGATGACGCGCAGCGCCTCGTTGCCCTGCTCGAACAGGGCGAAGTCGGAGATCATCCGGTGCAGCGCCGAGCCGGTGTCCCAGCCGTAGCCGACCCCCAAGGCGTAAGAGAGCATGTCGACGGCCCCGGGGGAGGCGCCCTGGCTCATCAGCAGCTGGGCCACGGTCATCTGGTCGAAGCGCTTGTAGCTCTCGATCCGCCAGTCGGGAGCGGTGGGGTCGCCGATCTCGTCGACCGGCGCCAGGTACTTCTCCAGCATCCCGCCGACGCCGAGCTTCCGCTCCTCGGCGGTGATGGGGAAAGGCCAATCGGGCTTGACCGGGGGCCGCGCCACGAAGCGCTTGCCGCGCAGGTGGCAGACGGTGGCGGTCCCGGGCTGGCTCTGGATCGGCGAGATCTTGAGGTCGAAGATCTTGACGTAGCGCATCAGTTGACGGTAGGCGGTGGTGAAATCGATCGCTCCGGCGTCGGCATAGAGGCCGTCGCTCCATGGGCTGCGCAGGGTGTAGACCCGGCCGCCGGGGCGCAGCTGCGCTTCGAGCACCGTCACCTCGTGCCCGCGCTCGCCAAGCTCGTAGGCGGCGGCGAGGCCGGCGAGCCCGGCGCCGACCACGATCACCTTCTGGGGCCTCGCGGCAGTCTTGGGCGCGAGGCGCTTGGCCGCGGGCGCGTCGCTCGCGGCGGCCGGCGGCTTGGGGTCCGGCGCCGCCGTCGCCAGGGTGCCGCGCAGCGCGGCTACGGCGGGTGCGGCGAGCACCGCGCGCCGCAGGAATAGGCGGCGGGTGATCCCTGAGAGTCGTCGACTCATGAGCGGGCCTCTTCTAGGGGCAGCGGACACTAGGGCGAGGCGGCGGTGGTGCCACCGCCCGGCGCCAGGCGGATCGTCGAGAAGAAGGCGTCCGGCACGCCGAAGCGGCCATCGGTCCAGACCGCGAAGACCTGGCCCGGGCCGGTGGAGATCCCGAGGTAATTGCCGAAGTTCCCCTCCAGGAGCCCACCGAGATCGGTATAGGTCGCGCACCAGTCGGTGGTCTCGCTGGTGATGCGGATCGGGTAGTCGAAGCTGGCGCCGCCGCTCGGGGACCGCGCCAGGTAGACGTCGACCAGCGAGCTGATCCTGCCGGCGCGGAAGAGGCCGCTCGGCATCAGCGTCACGCAGGCGGTCTCGCTGGCCTGCGGGCTGGCCTCGATCTCCTGGCTCTCGTAATAGATGACGTCCACCGCGCCGCCCGGTTCGACCGCCACCGAAGGCCAGATGCGCTTGAGGCCGAACGGCGGCACCGGCGGTCCGATCGGCACCGGGGCGCTCCAGGTGTTGCCGCGGTCGTCGGAATAGACCAGGTAGGCCTGCGTCGAGTCGGCCATCTGCTCGTTGGGGTACGAGATGACCTCGTGGAGGGCGGAGGCGTAAGTGACGTAGATGCGTCCACGATGGGGGCCGTCCAGGGCCACCGCGATGCGCGGGTAATCGTTGATCCGGTCTTTGCTGTAGCCGACCGGCGTGTCGTCCTCCAGCGACCAGGCCCAGGCGATGTTGCGCGGCGTGCTCCAGGTGCGGCCGCGGTCGAACGAGCGCGCGAAGCGGAACTGCAGATCGTGGGTGGACTCGAAGACCCCCGCCACCGGACCCGGGGCGAAGTTGATCAGGTCGGGGCCGTACTGCCACAGCACGTAGACCTCGCCGTGCGGTCCGATGGCCATGGTGGGCCGGACCTGGGGGGTAGCGGTGAGGGCGCAGCGTGGATCGTCCGGGTCGGGGGTCTCGAAAGTCTCGTCCGCGCCGACGATCGACGGACGGGACCAGGTGCGCCCCTCGTCGGCGCTGCCCACCACCTCGATCTGGCCGGAACCGCGGCTGGGGGCGCCGCACAGGGCGCGCAGGTTGGTGACCGCGATGTAGACGGCGCCGCTGCCGTCATGGGCCGCCGCCAGCGAGGTGGAGCGCCAGAAGTCACCCGGGAAGGCCGGCGAGATCAGCCGCGACTCGACCCAGGAGAAGGTGCCGTCCTTGAAGCGCCCGCGATGGAACGTGGCCCCGACCAGCAGGCCGCTCTCGGTCGAGCGCGCGCGGTTGACCAGGAAGAAGCTCCGGCCGTCCTCGCCGCCCCTGTCGAGCCAGGCGTGACCGGCCGCCATGGCGCCGCCGACGACCGCCGGCGCGCCGCCGTCGGTCCACGTGCGCCCGCCGTCGGTCGAAAAGCCGAACGCGGTCATCCCCGGCGTTTTCGGCGGCGTGCACGGTCTGCCGGCTGGCGGCCCGCAGAAGCCCGCGATGGTGTCCCAGGCGGCGACCAGGTCGCGGCCACCGAGGTCCGCCGCCACCGCCGTCGCCTGCCTGCCGAGCATACCGTTTGGCCTGGGCAGCTGGGCTCCGTTCATGCGCACGTTGGGGCTGATCCTCGGGGCGCCGGATTCGGCCGCCGCCGCGATGAGCGCGGCTGCCGCCAGCAGCACGCCGGCGATTCGCCACGCCATGCCAGGTCTCATCAGGAAGGGGTTCGCCATCGCTCGCCAAACTCTCCCATGGTTTCTCGTCACCAGCTGCGGCTCGTCCTGCACGCGCTGCCGTCTGCTACAGGCCACTAGTCCAGTCCGTGCTCGGCGACCAGCTCGACCGAGAGCAGGTCGAGGCAGGGCTCTTCGCGGCCCCAGAGGCGGACGAAGCCGGTTCCCTCGGGGCCGCCGTAGCTCTTCACCCAGGCCGCGGCCTTGCCGCTCTCCTCGATGGCGAGGACGGTGGTGACCGCTTGCGGCTCGACGCCCATGGTCGAAAGCCAGGGCGATCGCAGTCCCCAGCGCACGCCGTCCGGGGTCAGGCGGCTGCCGTACATGTCCTGGTGCAGGGTGCTGTGATCGACTCCCAGGAGGTGGGTGACCCTGATCTTCTGCGAGCCGGCCAGCTGCCCTGCCGCGTCGAAGTCCCAGAGCAGCGGCGGCGCTCCCAGCCAGACCGCCTTGCCGCCCGCCTCGAGGTACTGGCGCAGAAGCGGCGCCGGCCCGTCGGGCGCCTCCTGGTGCGGCGCCACCTCCTCGGGCAGCACATCGCTCGCGAAGACGACCACATTCGGCGCGCGGTCGGCGATGCGCTCTCGCAGGAAGGGTGCGAGCTCGGCGGCGTTCAGCACCTGGTAGCCGGCGCCGGCGAAGAAATCGCGCGCCTCGGTATCGCCGCGGAACCAGCGGCCGGCCGCCTTGTCGTTCCAGAACACCGCTCGCCGGACGCGGGCGGCGCGGGGCGCGGCGGCGGGCGGGCGGGTGCCCAGGGCGTAGAGCGAGCCGTCGTCGGCACCGAAGTAGAGGACGCCGTCCGCCAGCGCCGGCGAGGCGAAGACATGGTCGCCGGCGTGGAAGCGCCAGCGCTCCTCGCCGGTGTGCGCGTCGAGCGCCCAGAAGCTGCCGTCCTGGCAGCCGAAGTAGACCAGCCCGCCGCCGACTGCCGGCGAGGCATAGACGTTGCTGCCGGTCGGGTGCTGCCAGCGCTCTTTGCCCGTGGCCAGATCGATCGCCTGGAAGAGGTAGTCGTCCGAGCTGCCGACGAGGGCCATGCCGTCGAACACGGCGGGCGAGGACACCACCCAGTTGGTGCCGTGATCGACCCGCCAGGCGAGGCGCCCGCTGTCGCGGTCGACGGCATAGAGATGGCCGTCGCGGGAGCCGAAGACGACCAGCCGGCCGGCGATGGCCGGGGAGGACTGCACCGAGGTGCGGTCGAAGCGGAACTTCGCCGAGTCGAGCGTCGTGCCCTCGGTGTCGAACTTCCAGCGCTGGCGGCCGCTCACGGCTTCGATGGCGTAGAGGCTGCCGTCCATGCTGCCGCAGTAGACGGTGCCCGAGGCGACGGCGGGCGAGGAACGCACCCGGCCGCCGGTCTTGAAGCGCCACACCAGGCGGCCGGTCCCGGCGTCCACGGCATAGATGTGGCCGTCGCCGCTGCCGACGTAGACCCGGCCGCCGTCGACCGCCGGCGAGGACAGGAAGTAATCCCACCCCCAGAGGAAGGGGAGGTCCTCGCCCAGGTCGAAAGCCCAGCGCTGCCGGCCGCTCGCGGCGTCCACCGCGTACAGGTGCCGGTCGCCGCTGGTGAAGAAGACGGTGCCCGCGGCGACGGCCGGCGACGAGCTGACGGGACCGGCGGTCGCAAAGCGCCACCGCTCGCGGCCGGAGCGGCTGTCCACGGCGCGGAGGGCACCGTCGGCGCTGCCGAAAAAGACGGTGCCTGAGGCGATCGCGGGCGTCGAGCGCACCGGGCCGCCGGTCGGCGCCAACCAGGCAAGCTGCCAGTTTCCGACCGGACCGCTCGCCGGATAGATGCCGCTGTGCTGCACATCGACCCGGAAGCCGGCGGTCTGCTCGCCGCCGGCGCCTGGCGGCGTCCCCGTCCCGGGCGGAACGGCGGCCGCCAGCGCGGCACCGGTCGCGCCGCCGAGTTGGGTGAGAAGCCAGAGGCAGGCCGGCGCGATGCTGCGCCCGGGGCTCATGGGTCTCATTCGGTGCGCAGGGCCAGCATCGGATCGACGCGGGTGGCTCGAAGCCCCGGCACCCAGGCCGCCAGCAGGGCGACGAGAGTCAGGCCCAGGGCCACGGCCGCGAAGGTCAGCGGGTCGGTCGAGCCGACGCCGTAGAGCAGCGACGAGAGCAGCCGCGTCAGGGCCACGGCCACCGCCAGGCCGACCGCGACCCCGATGACGGCGAGCGCCCCGGCCTCCCTGACGACCAGGCGCAGCACCCGCCGGGGCTGCGCTCCGAGCGCCATGCGCAGGGAGATCTCGCGCGTCCGCTGGGTGACCGAATAGGCGGTCATGCCGTAGATACCGATCACCGCCAGCGCCAGGGCGAGGCCGGCGAACAGGCCGAGCAGCACGAGATTGAAACGCTGCGGCGCCAACGAGCTCGAGACCACCTCGGTCAAGGTGCGGAGGTGGGCGATCGGCTGCTTGGGATCGATCTCGCGCATGGCGGCGCGGGCCGCCCCGGCGAGCGCCGCGGGATCGCCCTGCGTGCGGACCACGACGACCATCTGGTAGGGCATGACCGGATCGGGGGTCTGCGCCTGGAGGCGGTACATCTGCGGCCGCGGCTCGGCGTTGAGGCCGCTGTGCCGCACCGTTCCGACCACTCCGACCACGGTGATCCAGGGATGCGCCGGGTCGTTCTCGGCCGGCGCCCGCCGGCCGGTGTGGAAGCGCTTGCCGAGCGGGTCCTGGCCGGGCCAGGCGGCCTGCGCCAGGCTCTCGTCGATGACCGCCACCGCCGGCTTGCCGGCGCCGTCGCCGGGAGTGAGCAGGCGCCCGCGCAGCAGCGGGATCTGCATCGCCTGGAGATAGCCGGCGGTGATCTTGTGCCAGTCGGCCTGCTTCACGTCGGCCGGGTCGGTCGGCACCGGCTGTCCCTCGGGCAGGATGCCCGACACGGCCTCGACGCCGGACAGCGGCAGCTCCGATATCGCGCCGGCGGCGGCCACCCCCGGCAGCGCCTGCAGCCGGTCGACGGCGCGATTGAAGAACGAGACGATCTGCGGCGGCGGCGTGTCGGCCGGCAGGTTGACCTCGAAGGAGAGCACGCGCGCCGTGCGGAAGCCGGGATCGACGCCGAGCAGGTGGACGAAGCTGCGCAGCAGCAGGCCGGCGCCGATCAGCAGCAGCACGGCGAGCGCCACCTCCGCCACCACCAGGCTGCTGCGGGTGCGGTGGCTCCTCACCGTGCCGCCCGCTGCCCGCGTCCCCTCGCGCAGCGATTGCGCGAGGTCCGGCCGGGTCATCTGGAGCGCGGGCACGAGCCCGGCCAGGGTGGTGGTCGCCACGCACAGCACCAGGGTGAAGGCGAGCACCCGCAGGTCGATCGCAAAGCTCGCCGCGCTCGCGATGTGCGGCGGGACGTAGGAGGCGAAGGCGCGCAGGGCGACCGCCGCGAGCGCGATGCCCAGGCCGCCGCCGAGCAGCGAGAGCAGAGCGCTCTCCGCCAGCAGCTGGGTGATGAGCCGCCGGCGGCCGGCGCCGATCGCGGTGCGCACGGCGATCTCCCGCTGGCGGCCCGCGGCGCGGGCGAGCAGCAGGTTGGCGACGTTGGCGCAGGCGATCAGCAGCACGAAAGCGACCGCGCCCCAGAGCACCAGCAGCGCCGGCCGCACGTCGCCGACCATCTGCTCGGTGATCGGGACCAGCCGGGCGCTGAAGCCCTTGTCGGTCTGCGGGAAGTCCTTGGCCTGGCGCGCGCAGATCGCATTGATCTCGGCATGGGCGGCGGCCATCCCGACGCCCGGCCGCAGCCGGCCGAGGCCGACGAAGAAGCGGTTGGTGCGGTCCGCCCGCATATCGACCGGCAGCGCGAGCGGCACCCAGGCGTCCGGGTCCTGGGCGAAGCCGAAGCCGGCCGGCATCTCGGCGCCGCGCGGGAAGGCGAAGCGCGGCGGCATGACGCCGACCACGGTCAGCGGCATGCCGTTGAGCGAGATCTTGGTACCGACCACCCGCGGGTCGGCGCCGAAGCGGCGCTGCCACCAGTTGTAGGAGAGCACCGCCACGGCGGGCTGGCCGGGCGGGTCGTCGGTCGGCAGGAGCGCGCGGCCGATCAGCGCCGGGGTGCCCAGGATGTTGGCGAAGTCGCCGCTGACGCGAACGACGCCGGCCTCCTCGGCCTCCCCCTGGCCGGTCATTCGCATGCGGTCGGGCTGGAACATCGCCAGCTGCTGGAAGGAGCGGCTCTGGCGCTGCCAGTCGTAGAAATCGCCAGGCGTCGTCGGCAGCTTGTCTTCGAGCTTCGCGGCGCGCGCCATCTCGGGGCTCGAGGCCCAGATCACCACGAGCCGGCCGGGCTCGTGGAACGGCGGCGGGCTCAGCAGCACCGAGTCGACGACGGAAAAGATGGCCGTATTGCCGCCGATGGCCAGCGCCAGGGTCAGCACCGCGGCCACCGCCAGGCCGGGCTGCTTGACCAGAGTGCGGGCGGCGACGCGCACGTCCTGGGCGAGAGGGCTCATGCGGGATTTCCTTTGGTCAGAGTCTCGAAAGCTATCATACGAGGATCCCTCCGCGGAGCGATCCGGTGCTTCCACGGGTAGCAAAGGAGAGCAGGGCCGGAATCCACCTCATACCATAGTGCGCGCTTGCGATGAAGCGGGGCGGGCGGGGATGGCGGTTTGTCCCGGCAATTGTCCCGGTTGATTGTGCGGTGCGCACTTAAACCTCCCGGGAAGCGCCGCCCCTGGGGAGAACCTTCGTGGTCGAACAGATGCTGGACGATGCCGGGCCACCGGCCGCCGGCCCCGAGGCCGGGGATGTCGCGCTGCCGGAGCGCGCGCTCCGGGTCCTGGTCACCGCCGCTCCCCCCACGCCGAACGGCGACCTCCACCTGGGACACCTCTCCGGCCCCTACCTGGCCGGCGACATCCTGACGCGCTACCTGCGGCTGCGCGGCGTCGCCGGCGCCCACTACCTGTGCGGCGGCGACGACAACTGCAACTACGTGCACACCAACGCCATGCGGCTCGGCCTCGGGCCGCAGGAGGCGGCCGACCGGATGACGGCGGACATCCTTTCGACGCTCGCCGCGATGCGCATCGAGCTCGACCAGTTCGTGCGGCCGAACGCCTCGGCGTTCCACCGGGAGACGGTGCAGGAGTTCTTCCAGCGCCTCCATGCCACCGGCAGGCTCGACCTGCGCGAGGATCCGGCGCCGTACTGCGAGGGCTGCGAGCGCTTCCTCTACGAGGCGTACATCAAGGGGAAATGCCCGCACTGCGGCGCGCTCTCCGGCGGCAACTACTGCGAGACGTGCGCCTGGCCCAACCAGTGCTCCGACCTTGCGGAGTCCTACTGCACGCTGTGCGGCAAGCCGCCGGGCAGGCGGGTCTACCGGCGCTTCTTCTTCCCGCTGAGCCTCTACGCCGACGAGCTGCGCGCCATCCACCGCCGGACGGCGATGAGCCCGCGCCTGCGCGCCCTCTGCGAGCGGGCGCTCGCCGCCGGCCTGCCGGACCTGGCGGTGAGCCAGCTCGGCGATTGGGGCATCCCGGTGCCGGTCGCGGGCTTCGAGCAGCAGCGCATCTGGGTCTGGTGCGAGATGGCGCCGCGCTACCTCGCCTACGCGCGTCACCTGGAGGGCGCCTGGGAGCCGCACTGGAAGGCGGCCGGCTCCTGCGTCGTGCAGTGCTTCGGCGTCGACAACGCCTTCTTCTATGCGCTGCTCGTGCCGGCGCTGCTGCGCGCTTACGACCCCGCGATCCGCTCCCCGCACGCCCTGGTGATGAACGATTTCTACCTGCTCGACGGCCGCAAGTTCTCGACCAGCCGCCGCCATGCCATCTGGGGCCGCGACCTGCTCGCCGACGTCCCCAGCGACCTGGTGCGCTTCTACCTGGCGGCGACCTGCCCCGAGGCCGGCGACACCAACTTCGCCCTGGCGGAGTTCGCCCACGCGGTCGACGAGGAGCTGCTCGGCGAGTGGCAGCCCTGGCTCTTGGAGCTGGGCGGCCGCCTGCGGGAGGATCTCGGCAATCCATCGCCGGCGGCGCCGGCGCCCGGCGGCTGGAGCGAGGAGCACCGCCGCTTCGAGGCGCGGCTCGCGGGCCTGGTGGCGGAGGCCGCGCGCTGCTACCGGGCGGCGGCCTTCTCGCCGCGCGGGGCGGCGCGCGTCCTGGGCGAGCTGGTGCGCGAGGCGCGCCGCTTCGGCAGCTCCGAGGCGGCCCGCTGCGCCGTGCCGGAGCGCGGCGGCGAGCGGCCGACCGCGGTGGCGCTGGAGCTGCTGGCGGCCAAGACGCTGGCCCTGCTCGCCGCGCCGATCCTGCCCGACCTCGCGGCCCGCCTGTGGCGCGAGCTCGGCTACGGGCGGGAGGTGGAGCGGCGCTGGGAGGACCGGCCCACCTGGGTGCCCGCCGGCCAGAGCGTTGCCGGGCTCGGCGGCGCTCCCTACTTCCCCAGCGTGCGGCAGCTCCTGGGCGACCGCATCCCCTCCACGGCCTCGGCCGCCTGATCGACCGGTCACCTGGTCATCAGTGTGGCCAGCGGCCCAAGGTGGAACCCGGCATCCATGGCAAGCGAAGACCTCTCCTCCCGGCAGGCCGGCCTCTCCGCCGCCAAGCGCGCCCTGCTGGAGCGCTGGAAGCGGGGTGACGCCGCCGCGCCGGCCGCACCCGCTCCCGCCGCGGCGCCCGGCGGAGCGGTCATCCCGCGCCGCGAAGGCAGCGGCCCGGCATCGCTCGCTCCGGCGCAGCAGCGCTTCTGGTTCCTCGATCAGCTGACACCGGCCAACCCGGCCTACAACCTCCAGGCCCTGGCCCGGCTGCACGGCCCCCTCGACCGCGGCGCGCTGGCCCAGGCCCTGGGCGCTGTGCTCCGCCGCCACGAGGCGCTGCGCACCGTCCTGCGCGGCGGCGACGGCGAGGCGACCCAGCTCGTGCTGCCGGAGATCGGGTTGGCCCTGCCCACGGTCGATCTCGCCGGGCTGCCCGCGGCGCGGCGCGAGGGCGCGGCGGCCGCTGCGGCCGGACAGGAGGCGGGCCGCGGCTTCGACCTCGGGCGCCCGCCGCTCGTGCGCGCCCTCCTCCTGGCGGGCGGCGGCGGCGACCATCGCCTGCTGCTCGTCCTGCATCACGTGATCGCCGACGGCTGGTCGATGGGGGTGCTGCTGCACGACCTGGCCGCCGGCTACGAGGCCCGCGCTCACGGCGGCCCGGGAGCGGCGCCGCCCGCCCTGCCGGCGCTGCCTCTCCAGTACGCCGACTTCGCCGTCTGGCAGCTCC
>JASLEW010000069.1 GCA_030150965.1 Thermoanaerobaculia bacterium
CCGCGCCGGGCTGCGGGTCACGGCGCGGGCGGCCCGCGACACCACCTGCAGGCTCTGGATCGAATCGCCGCCCAGCTGGAAGAAGTTGTCGTGGACGCCGATCTGCCCGCCGGTGCGCTGCCTGCCCAGCACCTGAAGCCAGACCTCGGCCAGCAGCTCCTCGGTGCGGTTGCGCGGCGCCACGCGGCGGGCGGCGGCGGACTCCTGGGCGGACGCCGGCTCCGGCAGGGCGCCGCGGTCCACCTTGCCGTTGGCGGTCAGCGGCAGGGCGGCGAGCGGCACGAACGCCGCCGGCACCATGGGCTCCGGCAGGCGCTCCAGGAGCTGCCGCCGCAGTCCCTCGGCGTCCTGGCCCGCCGGCCCCGCCACCCAGGCCACCAGCCGTCCCTGGCCGTCGCTTTCGCGCACCTGCACCACGGCGCTCTCGACCCCCGGCAGGGCCGCCAGCGCCGCCTCCACCTCTCCCGGCTCGATGCGGAAGCCGCGCACCTTCACCTGGCCGTCGAGGCGGCCGAGGTACTCCAGCCGGCCGTCGGGCCGCCAGCGCACCCGGTCGCCGGTGCGGTAGAGGCGCTCGCCCGGCGTGAAGGGGTCGGGCAGGAAGCGCTCGGCGGTCAGGTCCGGCCGGCGCAGATAGCCGCGCGCCAGCCCCGGGCCGCCGATCCACAGCTCGCCGGCGGCCCCCGCCGGCAGCGGCACCGTCGGGGGGGTCGCCGGCGCCGCCGGCCCCTCCCCCGCTGACATCCCCCCGCTCAGCACGTGCAGGCGGGCGCCGGCGATCGGCCGGCCGATCGGCACCGGACCCACCCAGCCGGACGCGGCGGGCAGGGTGAAGGCGGCGCAGCCCACCGTCGCCTCGGTCGGGCCGTACTCGTTGACGATCCGCGCCCCGGCCGGCCAGCCGCGCAGGGCGGCGCCGTGGAGCGCCTCGCCGCCCACCACCAGCGTCAGCGGCGTCGCCGCGGCGAAGGCCGCCGCCTCGCCGCGCAGCAGCTCCAGGTGCGCCGGCGTCAGCTTGACGAAGCCGTAGCCGGTGGCCGCCACCGCCCGCGCCAGGCCGTCCAGCTCGGCGGCCTCGGGCACCAGGTGGACCGGCACACCGGCGAGCAGCGGCGTGAGCAGGCTGGTCACCGTCAGGTCGAAGGCGGGCGAGGTGTGCACGCACGACCCGGCATGCGCCGCCACGCCGTAGGCCGCCGCCGACCAGGTCACATACCGGGCGGCGCTGCGGTGGGTGACCAGCACCCCCTTGGGCCGCCCCGTGGACCCCGAGGTGTAAACGACGTAGGCGATGTTGTCCGGGTCCGCCGGCGCCGTCCGCTGTGCCGGGGCGGTGTCGGGGTACCGGCTCCAGTCGGCCGCGGCGTCGATGGCGGTCCCCGCCGCCGGCACCGGGACCCGCGCCAGCGCGCCCGTCCCGCCGGCGACCACCCGCACCTCGGCGTCGTCGAGGAGGAACGCCAGCCGCTCGCGCGGATGCGCCGGGTCGAGCGGCACGTAGGCGCCGCCGGCCTTGAGGATGGCGAGCAGCCCGACGACCATGGCGAGCGAACGGTCGGCGGCGAGGCCCACCCGCGCCTCGGGCCCGACCCCCAGCGCCGCCAGGTGGTGGGCGAGGCGGTTGGCGCGGACGTCCAGCTCGCGGTAGGTCAGCGTCTGCCCGTCCGCGGTGAGGGCGAGGGCGCCGGGCGACCGCCGCACCCGGGCGGCGAGAAGCGCGGTCAGCGTCGTGGCGGCGTCGCCGCGCGCGCCGCCGGCGTCGCCGTCCCGGCCGTTGCCGGCCTCGCGGGCGACGGGGCGGCCGGCGCGGGCGGCGAGGGTATTGCCGGCGTTGCCGTCGATGCGGCCGTCGCCGCCGATGCCAAGGCCGCCGTCGATGCATTCGATGCCGCCGCCGCCCGGGGCGTCGTTCCACTCGCGGAGCACCTGCTGCGTTGCGCCCGGGCTGAGGAGCGGCAGCTCGTCGGCCGGGCTCTCGGGGGCCGCCATCGCGGCGGCGAGCAGCGTCTGGTACGCCTGTGCCAGGCGGTCGACCGTGGCGGCGTCGAACAGGTCGGTCGAGTAGTCGAGCTGCGCCGCGAGCCCCGCGGCGGTCTCGGTCACCTGCAGGCTGAGGTCGAACTTCGCCGCGCGGGCGCCGCCCGGGAGCTGGGTCAGCCGCAGGTCGGGAAGGTCGGCCGTCGCCTCCGGCATGTTCTGCACCACGAAGAGCACCTGGAAGAGCGGCGAGCGGCTGAGGTCGCGCTCGCGCACCAGCTCCTCCACCAGGCGGTCGAACGGCGCGTCCTGGTGGGCGTGCGCCAGCAGGCAGGTCTCGCGCACGCGGCCGGCCAGCTCCGCGAACGGCGGCGAGCCGCCGGTGCCGGTCGCCAGCACCAGGGTGTTGAGGAACAGGCCGATCAGCCCTTCGACCTCGACCCCCGGCCGGTTGGAGACCGGCGTGCCGACCCGGATCTCGTCCTGGCCGGAGAGGCGGGCGAGGAGCGCCTGCCAGGCGGCGAGCAGGGTCATGAACGGCGACACCGTGCGCCGCCGGCCGAAGCGGTGGACCCGCGCGGCGAGCGGCGGCGGCGCGAGCACGAACCGGCGCACCGCGCCTCCCCA
>JASLEW010000070.1 GCA_030150965.1 Thermoanaerobaculia bacterium
ACCTGCCGGGAGTGTCGCGACAGGCGGCAGCCGCGACCGCCTCCTCACCGTAGTCCCTGCTACGCTTGCGTCGGCGCGCCTGGCCAGGAAGCCGGATTGCGGCGCGACTACCATGCGAACTAACCGTGCGGGACACTAGCGGAGCGCGAGGTCATCCTCGCTCACGGCGTTCTCCGGGACCGCCGTATGGCGCTGCCTCGCCTCCTCGATCATCGCTTCGACCGCGGGAGCCACCTCCGCGTAGCGGATGCCTCCCCGGTTGCCGCTCGGGGCCGCGAAATCCGGGTCGCCGGAGGCCAGGAAGGCAGCGAAGGTGTCGAGCAGCGGCACCTCGGCGAAGCGCTCCAGGAAAAGGAATTGCCCGCTCTCGTTGACCTCGAGGAAGACGGTCTCGCCGTCGGGCCGGACGATGAGGTCGATGCAGCCGAAGACGAGGCCGAGCTCGCGCAGCAGCTGCACACAGCGCGCGGCGGTCTCCACCTCCAGCGCGGCGGGCTCCATCTTGAGCTCGTCATAGGACCGCCGCCAGTCGATGCGCCCATGCGTCGTCTCCTGGGAGCGGATCTTGACGGCGACCGCCTGGCGCCCCATGACGGTGACGCGCAGCTCGTAGGCCTTGGGAACGAGGGCCTGGTAAATCCCTGCCACCGCTTGGAGGAGGCTGTCATCGACCAGCTCCTCCGCCGTCACCAGGCTGGCAAAGGGGATCAGGTGGGTGTCGCCCTGACGCCAGGTGGCGCCGGCGAAGGGCTTGTAGATCATCGCGCCGCCCTGGGCGGCCAGGAAGCGGCGGATGCGCCGCGGATCGTTCGACACCAGCGTCTCGGGCACCGCAAAGCCGACCCGGATGGCTGCTTCGAGCTGCAACGGTTTGCGGTTGGCGCGCCAGGCGGCATCCGGATCGTTCACCCACAGCGCGCCGGGTGCAAGCAGCGAGAAAAGCGCGCGCCGGAACGCCATGCACTCCGACTCCGCGAACTTCCGGTCCGCCGGGTGGACGCTCCCGGCAGCGACGACAAGGCAGGGCCGCCGGTGCCAGACCGTCTGAAAGGTGGGAACGCTCCGCCGCCGCGTGATGCCGTCAACGTAAAGGGTCTTCTTGCCGCCGGCGAACGAGATCGATTCGCCGTCTCGTCCCGGGTAATTCGAGGTGTGCCAGAGACAGACGCCGACGCCGTTGCGCCTGAGCGCCTCGGCGACAGCGTAGGCATGACCATCCTGGGGTTGTGTCAGGATCAGGACACGCGAGCGCATCGTGGCAAGATGCAGCCGATAAGGAGCATTCCAAGCAAAGCGCGGCGGGCGATCCCCTCTAGACCGAATCCGCGTCCCACGCGTCGTTCGTGGAGTCGTACTTGCCCGAGCCACCTTCGATCGTCAGGCTGGCAGTTCCGCCCAGGCCGGCGATCCTCGCTCCCTTCAGCTCGACGGCCAGAGTCCTGGCGAGGACCCGTCCTGCATTCTTGGCTTTCTTCATACCTGGTTCCTCCTGATCGTACCCCTCTTGTGGTTAGTTTCTTGTCTTGACTATGCTTGGAATGCTATTCGCGAGGCTATGCGAAGACACCGCGGCCAGGCAATACTCACCGGGGGTTCGCGCCCTCTGCCCACCGGCCGCGAAAACCGCGGGAGATCGCCAGGGATGACCCGTCGCAGCACCGCCGGCCCGCGGCGTTGCCTCGCCCGTGCCGGCTGGGCGCTCGTCGCCTTCGCGCTCACCGCGGCGCTGCCGCGCCAGCCGCTGCCCAAGGACCTCCTCGGCGCCTGGAAGAACCAGGCCAGGGACGAGCTCCTCCTGATCGGGCCTGAAGAGGTCGTCGTCTCCGACGACGGCCACCTGGCGGCGAAACGGGTGCTCGGCTTCGGGGACGGCAAGCTCTTCCTGCGTTCGGGCCTGGTGGAGGTCTGGTCCGTCGCCTGCGCCGGCGGCGTGCTGCACGTCGTGCACGGGACGCGCGCCGCCGCTTACGGCCGCTTGCGGCAGCCGCCCCCCGCGCTGACCATCCGGGCGCGGCGCCTGGGCGACGCCGTGCCGGTGTCGCCGGAGCGCCGGCGCGAGATCCAGGACCAGCTCCGCGCCAGGGTCCAGCAGGATCAGGCGGTGCGCAGGCCGCCCTTCGACCTGGCGAAGCTCGCGGCCGTCGATGCCGCCGATGCCGCCTTCCTGGGTGCCCTGGTGAACCAGGTGGGGTGGATCGATGCCGAGCGCTTCGGCCTCCAGGCGTCCGGCGACGCCTTCCTGCTCGTGCAGCACAGCCGCGACCTGCCCCTGCAGCTCGCGGTGCTGCCGCTGGTCGAGCACGACGCCCGCCGGCAGAAGGGCTTCGGCCAGGCCTATGCGCTGCTCTTCGACCGCACCCAGGTGGCGCTCGGCCGCCGGCAGCGCTACGGCAGCCAGCTCGACACCGATGCCGCGGGCGACGCCGTGGTGCTGCCGCTGGAGGATGCGGCGCACGTCGACGCGCTGCGCGCCGAGATCGGCCTGGCGCCGCTTCAGGAGTATCTCGACATGACGAGCAAGGCGCTGCTCCAGGGCAAGCCGATCCACCTTGCGGCCGACGACGACCTGGAGGCGGCGGAGCCGGCGCCGCCTGGCGCACCTCCGGCCAGACCAAGAGTTGCCGGAATCGCGCATCCACTGTCATAGGATCCACCCATCTCCGGCTCCGGGTCTCCGGACAACGGCCCGGCCCCTGCCAGTGCGGCCGCCGCCGCCCGTCCCATCGCGGCCCTTGTCCCGCGGAAGGGCGCGCGCACACCTGGGAAGGGCAGGGGAGGCTCTCATAGGGGGGCAGGGCATGAAACGGCGGCAGGGCACGGGGCGGGACGAGCCATCGGCCGGCGAGGGCATGTTCGTGCTGCGGG
>JASLEW010000071.1 GCA_030150965.1 Thermoanaerobaculia bacterium
GCCATCGGTGCCGCCGCCGCCGCCCGCCGCGGCGCCGCCGCCGGGAGCGGACCCGGCGCCGCCGGGACTGCTACTGGAATCCATGGAAGCCGGTGAGGAAGAGGTTGACCGCCACCAGGGAGAAGAGGATGGTGGCCAGCCCGGCGAGGCTGGCGAGCGCCGTCTGCCGCCCCTGCCAGCGGCGCAGCCGCCGCAGCAGCAGGGCCAGGCCGTAGATCAACCAGGTGAGCAGGGTGGCGAGGATCTTGGGGTCGTGCAGCCAGTCCTTGGGGTAGAGCCGCTCGGCCCACAGCGCGCCGCTGGCCACCGCGCCGGTCAGCGCGACGAAGCCGGCGCTCAGGGCGATGAGCATCATCCGTTCGAGCACGGCGAGCGGCGGGAGCTTGCCGTAGAAGGTCGAGAAGCGCCCGGCCTTGAGGTCGCGGTAGAGCTGGAGGAAGAGGAAGGCGTAGACGGCGGCCACCGCGAAGGCGGCGTAGCCGACGAGCGCGAGCGACACGTGGAGCGAGAAGATCGGGTCGTGGAAGATCGGCCGGTCGGGCGTCTCCGGCCGGCTCAGCACCGACGCCAGCAGCTGGAAGAAGAAGACCAGCGACACCGTCCAGAAGCCGGTGCTGCGCTCGCGGCCGTGCCATTCGACGAAGGCGTAGACCGCCGCCACCGCGAAGGCGAGCATCGACAGGGCCTGCGACTCGGTGGCGGCGGGGAACTGCCGCCAGGCGAGCGTCAGGCCCACCATGGTGGCGAGGTGGAGCAGGAGGGTGACGCTGAGCGCCGGCGTCGCCGTGCGCTGGGCCCGCGGATCGCCGGCGAAGAAGACGAACCCGTAATCGGCCGCCACCAGGAGATAGAGGAGCGGCAGGACGATGTTGGCGGCGCTGAGAAGGTTCAGCAAAGCGCCGCCATGCTAGCATCTTCTTGCCGAGCGCCCCAGCTTCTGGTAAGTTCACGCCCCGGCTGCGCGCGGGACCCGGGACACCCTTCCTCCCACCCCACCCGACCCTCCCAGGCGTGCCTTCGCGGCGGACCCTCCGGCGATCAGAACGAATCGAATCCCGGATTCCTGGAGCTTCCTGAGAAGAACTTCGCGGCACCGAGAGCGTGGACTGCCATGGCCAACGTCGTCATCGTCGGAATGCAGTGGGGAGACGAGGGCAAGGGGAAGATCGTGGATCTCCTCTGCCCGGCCTTCGACGGCGTGGTGCGCTACCAGGGGGGGCACAACGCCGGCCACACCGTCAGGTTCCGTGACCGCCACTTCGCGCTGCGGCTGATCCCCTCGGGCATCCTGCATCCCGAGATGACCTGCTGCATGGGCAACGGCATGGTCATCGCGCCGGACGCCTTCCTCGAGGAGCTGGGCCAGCTGGCGGCCTCCGGCGTCGTGGTCGAGGGGCGCCTCTTCCTGTCCAACCGGGCGCACGTGCTGCTGCCGTTCCACGCCGCGGTGGACCGGGCGCGCGAGGAGGCCGGCGGCAGCAACCGCATCGGCACCACCGCGCGCGGCATCGGCCCGGCCTACGAGAGCAAGGCCTCGCGCTACGGGCTGCGCACCTGCGACCTCGAAGCCCCCGACCTGCCGGAGCGGCTGCGCGTCCTCGCCGGCCGCGCCGCCATGGAGCTGGGGGCGCTGGCGGCGGCCGCCGGGCAGGACGAGCCGGCCGCGGTCTCGGTGGAGCAGTGCCGCGCCTGGTCGGCCGGGCTCAAGCCCTACCTGCGCGACACCGAGCAGCTGCTCAACGGCTGGATCGCCGAGGGCCGCGCGCTGCTCTTCGAGGGCGCCCAGGGGACGCTGCTCGACCTCGACCACGGCACCTACCCCTACGTCACCAGCTCCAACTCGACGGCGGGCGGCGCCTGCACCGGCACCGGCGTTCCGCCGACCCGCATCGACGGCGCGATCGGGGTGCTCAAGGCCTACACCACCCGCGTCGGCGGCGGCCCCTTCCCGGCCGAGCTGACCGACGAGCGCGGCGAGTTCCTGCGCCAGCGCGGCAATGAGTTCGGCACGGTGACCGGCCGGCCGCGGCGCTGCGGCTGGCTGGACACGGTGGCGGCGCGCTACGCCCAGCTGCTCAACGGCATCGACACCATCGCGCTGACCAAGCTCGACGTGCTCGACGGCTTCGACGAGGTGCCGGTGTGCGTCGCCTACCGGCGCCACGGCCAGGTGCTGCGCGACCTGCCTCCCGACCGCGCCGCGCTGGAGGGCGCCGAGCCGGTGCTGCGCACCTTCAAGGGCTGGAAGCGCTCGACCGCCGGCATCCTCGACGAGGCCGGCCTGCCGCCGGCGGCGCGCGACTACATCGATTTCATCGAGCAGGAGCTGGGCACGCCGGTCACCCTGGTCTCGACCGGCCCGCGGCGCGAGGAGACCCTGGTGCGCGACCACCCGTCGCTCGACCGCCTCACCTCCGGCCGCCTCGGCCGCGTGCTGGAACAGCGCTAGTGTCCCGCACGGTTAGTTCGCATGGTAGTCGCGCCGCAATCCGGCTTCCTGGCCAGGCGCGCCGACGCAAGCGTAGCAGGGACTACGGTGAGGAGGCGGTCGCGGCTGCCGCCTGTCGCGACACTCCCGGCAGGT
>JASLEW010000128.1 GCA_030150965.1 Thermoanaerobaculia bacterium
GTGTAGGTGACGCTGCCGCCGCTGGGGAGATTGACCGTGTCGTTGATGTTGCCCGAGCCGGAGGCGGTGCAGGTGCCGCCCCCCGCCCCCACGCACGTCCAGGTGCAGGTGAGCGAGGCCGGGAAGGTGTCGGCCACCGTGGCGCCCGGCGCATTGCTGGGGCCGGCGTTGCTGGCGGTGATCGTGTAGGTCACCGAGCCGCCCGGCGTGGCCGTGGTCACGCCGTCGGTCGCGGTGATCGCCAGATCCGCGCTCGCGCTCAGGGTGTCCGTGTCCGTGGCCGAGTTGTTGCCGGGGGTGGGATCGGTGACCCCGCCCGGGGCCGCGACCGTCGCCGTGTTGCTCAGCGTGCCGGTGGCGGCGGCCGAGATGGTGCAGCTCGCGGTGTAGGTGACGCTGCCGCCGCTGGGGAGATTGACCGTGTCGTTGATGTTGCCCGAGCCGGAGGCGGTGCAGGTGCCGCCCCCCGCCCCCACGCACGTCCAGGTGCAGGTGAGCGAGGCCGGGAAGGTGTCCGCCACCGTGGCGCCCGGCGCGTTGCTGGGGCCGGCGTTGCTGGCGGTGATCGTGTAGGTCACCGAGCCGCCCGGCGTGGCCGTGGTCACGCCGTCCGTCTTGGTGATCGCGAGGTCGGCCTGCGGTGTCAGCGTGTCGGTGTCGGTGGCGCTGTTGTTGGCCGCGTTCGGATCGCCGGCGAAGGTCACGGTGGCGGTGTCGCTCAACGAGCCGGTCGCCGTGGCGGCGATGCTGCAGGTCGCGGTATAGGTGACGCTGGCGCCCGCGGGGAGGTCGATCGTGTCGTTGATGTTGCCGGAGCCGGAGGCGGTGCAGGTGCCGCCGCCCGCTCCCACGCAGGTCCAGGTGCAGGTGAGGGCCGCCGGGAAGGTGTCCGCCACCGTGGCGGGGTTGGCCGCGAGCGGCGACGAGTTCGACGCGGTGATGGTGTAGGTCACCGAGCCGCCCGGCACCGCCGAGGCCACGCCGTCGGTCACGGTGATCGCCAGGTCCGGCGGCGGGACGTCGTTGAAGCAGACGGTGACGTCGTTGAGCGTCGGCGACATCGAGGGGTCGGTGGTGGTGAGGAACGCACGGTACTGGAGGTAGCGGAAGCCGTCGAACTGGCTGAGCGAGGCGCCGCTGGTGGTGAAGAAGGTCGCCGCCGTGCCGTCGGGGCCCACGAAGTTGAAGGGGCCCGTCGGCGAGTTGCTGGCCGCGGCCTGGAACTGGAGCGTGGTGTTGGCCGGGACCGTGGCGGTCCAGGAGAGCGTCGTCCAGAGCGGCGTGAAGGTGGGGGACGGATTGCTGTCCTTGGTCCCCGAGACGAAGTCGCCGGACGCCAGGAAACCGCTGTTGATGTGGGTCTTGAAGCCGGCGTCGGTGCTCACGCCGCCGGTCAACGGGATCGACCATACCGTGCCGCTCGTCGCGCCGGAGACCCGGGTGCCGCCCGGGTACACGTCGGAGCCGGCGGTGGCGGTGCCGCTGCGGGTGAGCGCGTAGGTCCCCGGCGAGGGGTTCGCTGTCGGACGGATCACCAGCGCGTACTGCGTCCCGGCGGTCAGCGTGGCCGGCGTGCCGAAGGTCGCGGTGTAGAACACCGCCGCGCCGCTGTTGAAGCCGGTGATCGTGGCCGCCGCGAGGTCGGCGCCGGTCGGCAGGCCGCCGCTCGTCGCCCGGACGCTCAGGGTGAGGTTCGGGGTGGTGCCGGTGCAGCCGCTGCAGAAGAGGTTGATGTCCACCGCGGTCAGCGTGCCCGAGCGCGAGGGGGTGAAGGTCTGCCCTCCCCAGGTCGTGGTGGTGATGCCCACGCCGCTCGTGCCCAGCGTCGTGTTCTGCTGGTCGATGTCGGGCTTGCCGAGCACGACGTCGCCGGGGCTGGCGTTCAGGTCCACGTTGTTCGGCGTGCCGGTCTGGAAATCGGCCTGCGTCGTGTCCGTCAGGCAGGTGCTGGTGGGGGCCGAGCTCAGCGAGAAGTTCTGCGTCGTGGTGTTGCCGTCGCTCACCACGATCCCGGTCGCCGTGCTGGAGTTGTACCCGGGGTCGCTGGCGGAGATGCTCGGGTAGGTGCCGGCCGGGAGGCTGGGGAACGAGTAGAAGCCGCTCCCGTCCGTGGTCGCCGTCCGGCTGCCGAAGCTCAGCGTCGCGCCGGCGATCGGGGCGCCGCCGACGGTGGCGGTCACCGTGCCCGAGAGCGCGCCGCCGGCGCCCACGGGGGTGCAGGACGGATAGGAGAACGAGCCGATGCGGGTGAGGAAGCTCAGGCCGTCGGCCGCGTAGTACTCGTTGTTGAACCAGAACGCGCACCCGTTGGGGTCGAGCGTCATGCCGGTGTAGTCGCCCCAGCGGATGCAGGCCGCGCCGCCGCAGTTGCCGGTCTGGGTGCCGGTGCCCTGGAGGAAGAGCTGCTCGGTCTGGCTGAAGGTGTTCACCGGGTCGGCCGCCAGGCGGCCGGCGTACTTGATCGCCGGCTTCGTCGTGCTGTTCGAGGTGCTGTAGCCGAGGGCCATGTCCCCCGCCCGGTCGATCGCCAGGCTGGGCACGAAGCGGTAGATGACGTTGGCCCCGTCCGGGTCCCAGGTCGCGGCCTGCGGCAGGGCGGCGGCCACGGTGCCGCCGGTGACGGTCACCTGGTACCAGCGCGGGGCCGCGAAGCCGCTCGTGTTCTGGCGGCGCACCGTATGGGCCGTCCACAGCGACTCGACGCCGCCGAAGTTGGTGTACTGGTTCTGCATCATCGCCCGGATCTGGAGGACGTCCAGGCTATTGCCGCCCTGCGAAGGCGCGTTGGGTACGGCGGCGTTCGGCCAGCTGGTCGCGGCGAGCGGGGTGTCCGGACCGGTGAAGGTCGAGGCCGAGGGCCGCGTCCAGTCGACGTGGAACTTGTAGACGGAGAGCGCGTTGGTGAACTGCCAGGTGGAGACGTAGTAGTTGGGGCTGCCGGCCGGCGGGGTGCCGGTCTGCAGCCGCGCGTTGCTCGGCATCAGCGTGAAGTCCGACGCCGGGCCGTCGAAGGTCAGCACCTGGACGGTCGGGCTGCCGGCGTACATCTGCGCCTTGTTGAGCGCGAAGACCCGCGGGTTCTGGAACGCCGCCCCGGAGGCGTAGCCGAACACGTTGGCCGACATGTAGAGGCCGTCCGGCCAGATGCCGAACTTCGGGTAGTCGCCGAGCCCGCCGGCGATGTGGATGGAGTAGAAGTTCCAGCCGCCGCTCACCGGGTCGCCCGACTTCGACGCCGCGAAGCACTGGAAGGCGCCCGGAGGATTGACGATGTTGCCGGAGCCGTCGATCTGGAACGCGAAGTCGGTGATGATCCAGCGGTCCTCGAACGTGTCGTAGAGCACCACCGGGTCGCCGAAGTTGTTGGTATCGCACAGGTTGCCGAAGTGGCCCTGGCTCATGAAGGTGTTGAAGGTGAAGGCCGCCACCTGGGCGCCGGTCTTGTTGTAGATGCCGATCGAGGTGTTGATGGCCTGGATGTAGTAGTTGGGTCCCACGTCGCCCACCGGATCGGGCGGATGGCCGGCGCCCCAGGTGGCGAAGTCGAGCCCGTCGAAGCTCGCCGACGGCGCCGGCGCCGCCGCCTGCGGGACGACCACCGGCGCCGCGGCGGTCTCCATCCTGGGCATCCCCGGCAGCTCCACCGGATCCGGCTCCGGCTCCTCCAGCTCGGGCCGCTCGAACCTCTCGGGCCGGGTCTGGGGCAGCGTGCGCAGGTCGAGCTGGCTGCTCGCGGCCCGCTGCATGGTGAGCTCGACCGGCTTGCTGACGGAGGGCAGGTGGGTCGCCCTCATCTCGCCATGCTCCGCGTCGCCACGCTCCTCGGCCACGGCGCGGCCGGCCACGGCCAACCACGGCAGGAGCAGCAGGATGAGGAGCCCGCCGGGGGTCCTGCCCTTGGAGGGACGGCTGACTGGATGTTGGAGGGCCTTCGACCCGCTGCGAGCGCTGTGCATCTCGGTTTCTCCCCGGAGAGCAAGGAAGCCATGAACCGGAAGGGGAGGAGCCCCCCCTGCGGTTAGATCACCATCTAGGTAACGATCTGACGTATAAGATCAGAAGGACCCCTCCCGTGTCCAGGGGAGCCCCGGTAGTGCTCCGGAGCATCACCCCGCGGCCACGGCCGCAATCCGTTTCCGGCGCCAGGACCGGCGCGAGCGCGCCGAGGCGGGTGAAGCGGGGCGGCGGCCCCGCCCCGTCACTCCGCGCGCAGCGCCTCGATGGGGTCGAGGCGCGCCGCCCGCCGCGCCGGCAGGAAGCCCGAGATCAGGCCGGTGGCGAGGCTCACCAGGAGGGCCAGGCCGACGAAGACCGGCGGCGTCTCGACCGGCAGGCCGGGAACCAGAAGGCGCAGCGCCTCGGCGAGCCCCAGGCCGGCGGCGATGCCGAGCAGGCCGCCGGCGGTGGCGAGGACGGCGGCCTCGGCGAGGAAGAGCAGCTGCACCTGGCGGCGGCCGGCGCCCACCGCGCGCAGCAGGCCGATCTCGGCGGTGCGCTCGCCCACCGCGATCCACATCATGGTGAGGATGCCCACCGCGCCGACGAGCAGCGAGATGCCGCCGATCGCGCCGACCCCCAGGGTGATGACGTTCATCACGTTGCCGAACACCGCCAGCATCGCCGCCTGGCTGGTGATGGTGAAGTCCTCGCGGCCGTCGTGGCGGCGGATGAGCACCTCGCGCACCGCCGCGGCCACCCGGTCGGCCAGGCGGGCGTTGCGGTAGACGATGTCGATCTCGGTCAGCTCCGGCCGGTTGAACAGGCGGATGGCCGTCGCCACCGGCACGTAGGCCGAGTCGTCGATGTCGAAGCCGAGGAACTGGCCCTTCGGCTCCAGCACGCCGACGACGCGCAGGCGCGCGCCGGCGATGCGCACGAACCGCTCCATGCCGCCGCTCTCGCCGAACAGCTCGCGCCGCAGCTTGGGGCCGAGCACCGCCACCGGGGCGCCGCGGCGCAGCTCGCCGGCCGGCCAGAAGCCGCCCTGGCGCAGGCTGGAGCGCCACACCCGCGGCAGGTTCGGGGTGACGCCGTAGACGAAGACGCTGCGCCCGCGGCCGTTGCCCTCGACCCGCCCCTCGGCGGCGGTCACCGGCAACACCTCCGCGACGCCCGGGACCCGCTCCAGCGCCGCGGCGTCGTCGAGGGTGAGCTTGTGGGTGGTGCCGCCGAGCACGCCGGGGAGGCCGGTGGTCTGCGAGCGGCCGGGGTGGATCGCCACCAGGTCGGTGCCGAACTGGGTGAACTGGCCGACGATGTAGCGTTTCGCTCCCTCGCCGATCGAGGTCAGCAGGATGACCGCGGCGATGCCGATGGCGATGCCGAGCGTCGAGAGGACGGAGCGCAGGCGCTGCGCCGCGACCGCGCCCGCGGCCAGGGCGAGCAGCGCGCTCACCGCCGCCCCCCGGCGAGCGCCAGCACCGGATCGAGGTCCGCCGCCCGCCGTGCCGGCAGCCAGCCGAAGAGGCCGCCGGTCAGGACGGCGGTGGCGAGCGCGGCCCCCACCGCCCAGCCGGGCGGCGAGGCCGGGAAGCTGGGGACCAGGCGCACCAGCAGGCCGACCGCGCCCAGGCCCGCCAGGAGGCCCGCCAGGCCGCCGGCCGCCGACAGCAGCACCGCCTCGGCGAGGAAGACGGCGAGCACCTGGCCGCGCCCGGCGCCCAGCGCCCGCAGCAGGCCGATCTCGCGCGTGCGCTCGGAGACCGCGACCAGCATCACGTTCATGATGCCGATGCCGGCGACGCCGAGCGACACCGCGGCGATGGCGCCGACCGCCAGGGTGAGCATGGTGACGATCGAGGAGAAGGCGCCGAGCACCGCGTCCGGCGTCAGCACCGTCACGTCGTCCTCGCGGTGGCGCCGCGCCAGCAGCCGCCGCACCTGCTCGCCGGCGGCGGCCAGGCGGTCGCTCGCCGGCAGCTCGATCATCAGCCGCGACACCGACCGCCGGTCGAACATGCGCATGGCGCTCGCCGCCGGCACCAGCGCCATGTCGTCGACGTTGACCCCGAACTGCTCGCCGAGCGGCGCCATCACGCCGATCACCCGCACGCGGTAGGCGCCGATGCGCACCATCCGGCCGAGCGGCGACTGGTTGCCGAACAGCTCGGCGGCGGCCTTGCTGCCGAGCACCGCCACCGGCCGCCGCAGGCGCAGGTCGCCCGCCGGCAGCGGCTCGCCGCGCGCCACCGCGATGCGGCGCAGCTCCATGAAATCGTGGTTCGAGCCGATGATGGCGATCTGCCGCCGGCGGTCGCCGTAGGCCACGGTGTCGTTGCCGAGGACGATCGGCGCCTCGCGCACGACGCCCGGCACCTCGCGGGCGATGGCCGCCGCGTCCTCGAGGGTGAGGTCGCGCGTGCCCGGCACCAGGCCCGGCAGGCCGGTGGTCTCGGTCTTGCCGGGGTAGACCAGCAGCAGGTTCGAGCCGATGGCGGCGAACTGGTCGACCACGTAGCGGCGGGCGCCCTCGCCCAGGGCGGTGAGGGCGACGACGGCGGCCACCCCGATGGCGACGCCGGCGAGCGACAGCACGGTGCGCAGCCGGTGCCCGGCCAGCGCCTGGCCGGCGAAGCGCAGCAGCTCGCCCGTGCTCACCGCCCCTCCCCGGCGGGCGGCCGCCCGGTCTCGCCGCCGGCCGCCGGCAGCTCGAACAGCTCCTCGACCCGCAGGTCGGCGGCGGCGACGCGGCGGGCGATGCGGCCGTCCACCAGCACCAGGAGCCGCTCGGCGCGCCGCGCCACCACCGGGTCGTGGGTGACCACCACCAGGGTCATGCCGCCCTGGTGCAGGCGGCCGAGCAGGTCGAGGATCTGGTGGCCCGAGGCGCTGTCGAGGTTGCCGGTGGGCTCGTCGGCGAGCAGCAGGCGCGGGTGCATGATCGTGGCGCGGGCCAGCGCCACGCGCTGGCGCTCGCCGCCCGACAGCTGGTCGGGGTGGTGGTCGGCGCGCGCCGCCAGGTCGACCGCGGCGAGCGCCGCCGCCGCCCGCTCGCGCCGCTCGGCGCGCGGCACGCCGGCGAACAGCAGCGGCAGCTCGACGTTGCCGGCGGCGGTGAGGCGCGGCACCAGGTGGAAGAACTGGAAGACGAAACCGATGAGGTCGCGCCGCACCGCGGTCAGCTGGCGGTCGTCGAGGTCCCCCACCTCGCGCCCGTCGAGGCGGTAGGAGCCCTCGTCGGGGCGGTCGAGGCAGCCGAGGATGTTGAGCAGGGTGGACTTGCCGGAGCCGGACGGCCCCATGATCGCCACGTGCTCGCCGGTGCGGATGTGCTCGGTGACGTCCTGGAGCGCGCGCACCGGCCGGCCGCCGAGGCGGTAGGTGCGGCCGATGCCGGCGAGCTGGATCACGGCGGCGGCGCCGCCGCGCCGCCCGCAGGGGTGGGGTTGGGGGCCGTGCCCTCGATGCGCACGCGGGCGCCGGCCTTCACCTCCGGACGGTCGAGCGAGACGATCACCTGGTCGCCCGGCGCGACCCCGGCCAGCGCTTCGCTCCAGTCCCAGTTGCGCAGGCCGATGCGCACCTGGTGCGGCACCACCCGGCCGCCGCTGGCGCAGAGCACCTGGTCGCCCTCGAGCAGCGCGGCGGTGGGCACGCGCAGGACGTGCCGGCGGGTGGTGACGATCACCTCGGCGTCGGCCGAGGCGCCGGGCAGCAGGCGCACGCCGGGCGGCAGCTGGGGATCGATCTCGATCTCCAGGGTGCGGTTCTGCTCCTCGCGGTCCTGCACGTAGGACGCGATGCGGCTCACCCGGCCGGCGAAGACCCGGCCGCGGAAGGCGTCGAGGGTGAGGCGCACCGGCTGGCCGGGACGGATGCGCGCCGCGTCGGCCTCGTCCATCGGGGCGCTGACGTAGACCGAGGCCGGGTCGATGAAATCGATCACCGGCGGGATCGGCAGGCCGGGCGGCGACGGGGTGGTGTACTCGCCCACCTCGGTCGAGATGTGGGCGACGACGCCGTCGAACGGGGCGCGCAGCACGGTCTGGTGCAGCTGGCGCGAGGCCAGGTCCAGCGCCGCGGCGGCCTCCTGGATGCCGGCGTCGGCGGCGCGGCAGGCCGCGGCGGCGGTCCTGGCCGCGGTCGCCGCCTGGTCCTGGGCGTCGGCGGAGACCGCCCCCACCTTGGCGAGGTAGGTCTGGCGGTCGCGCTCGCGCGCCGCGCGCTCGGCATTGAGGCAGGATTGGGCGCGCTGCGCCCGGGCGGCGCGCAGCTGGCCCTCGGCCTGCGCCTGCTGGGCGGCCTGGACGCGGCTCCTGAGCTCCATCACCACCTCGCCGGCGTGCACCCACTCGCCCTCGCGGTGCGGCAGCGCCACCACCACGCCGCCGACCTCGGGCGACAGCTCGGCGCGGCGGCGGGCCTTGACCGTGCCGGCGCGCGAGTTGGAGACCGTCTCCTCGACCGTGCCGTAGGCCACCGTCGTCACCCGCACCGGCACCGGCGCGGGCGCCAGGACGGTGCGGCGCAGCCCCCAGACGGCGCCGACCGCCGCCAGGACGAAGCCGGCCGCGATCAGCGCCCGGCGCATCCGCTGCCTGTCTCTGCCCGCACTCGGACCTCCAAGCTCACGCTCTCATCTGCTGCACGGTTTGCGCAGGTGGTCGATGACGTCGCCGCGCGAGAGGATACCGAAGAAGCGGTCGCCGCGCATGACCGGCAGCTGGCCCCTGCTTCAGGCGCGGGCCAGCAGCTCGGCGGCGGGCGTGCCCTGGATCGCGGCGTCCAGGATCTCGACCGTGTGCAGCACCGGCATCGGCTTGCCCGCGCGGCGCAGCCCGGAGGCGAGCTGCATCAGGCAGCCGGGATTGGCCGAGACGATCAGGTCGGGATGGGTCGCCAGGCAGCTGCGCACCTTGCGGTCGCCCAGCTCCTCCGCCGCCTCGGGCTGCACCAGGTTGTAGATGCCGGCCGAGCCGCAGCAGAGGGCGGCGTCGGGGACCTCGACCAGCTCCAGCTGCGGAATGGTCCTGAGCATCCGGCGCGGCTCGGCGCGCACGCCCTGGGCGTGCTGCAGGTGGCAGGCATCGTGGTAGGCGACGCGCAGGGGCAGCGGATGCCGCACGGCGCGCGGCTCGAGCTCGGCCAGCAGCTCGGAGATATCCTTGCACTTGGCGGCGAAGGCGCGGGCGCGCTCGGCGTAGCGCGGGTCGTCGCGCAGCAGGTGGCCGTACTCCTTCATCGCCGAGCCGCAGCCCGCGGCGTTGATCGCGATCGTGTCCACGCCGGCGCGCTCGAGCTCGTCGACGAGCCGGCGGGCAAAGGCGAGCGCCTCCTCCTCGTGCCCCGCGTGGAGCATGAGCGCGCCGCAGCAGCCCTGCGCGCGCGGGACGACGACCTCGCAACCCTCGGCGGCCAGCACCCGCGCCGTGGCCGCGTTCACGCCGGCGAACAGCACCTGCTGCACGCACCCGGTGAGGAGGCCGACGCGCCGGCGCACCGCGCCCTGCGCGGCGATGCGCTCGGGCAGGCGCGCGCGCAGCCCGCGCAGGGTGAGCGCCGGCAGCAGCGCCTCCATCGCGCGCAGCCTGCGGGGGAGGAGCCCTGCCAGCCGCGTGGCGCGGGCCAGCGCCCGCAGCCCCGAGGCCTGGTACGCCCACGCCGGCCACAGGGCGGCCCGCAGCCGTCCGGGATAGGGGAACAGCTTGAAGATCAGCTCGCGGAAGCGCTGCTCGCCCGGCGGGCGCCGGTGGTGGCGCTCGATCTGGGCGCGCGTGGCCTCGATCAGCCGGTCGTAGCGGACACCCGAAGGACAGGCCGTGACGCAGGCCATGCAGCCCAGGCAGCGGTCGAAGTGCTCGACGTAGCTGTCGGTGAGGTTGGCCCTGCCCTCGGCGCCGATCTTCATCAGGTGGATGCGGCCGCGGGGGGAGTCCATCTCCTCGCCCCATACCGCGTAGGTGGGACAGGTGGGGAGGCAGAAACCGCAGTGGACGCACTTCTTGTACAGCTCCGCCGCGGGCGGGTTGTGGTCGTCGAAGATCGATGCCCCCGGCGACCCCGGGGAGCCGGGAGACCCGGAGGCCCCCGGAGCCCCTGGAGATCGCCGGGGAAGGTCCGCCATGGCCATCAGATTCCCCCCAGGAAGCGGCCCCGGCTCAGCGTCCCGGCCGGATCGAAGCGCTGCTTGATGCGCACCATGAGCGGCTGCGCGTCGGAGGCCGGTCCCCAAACGTCGAGCCCGCGCTTGACCGCGAGCGGGCAGCCGAGCGCGACGAGCGTGCCGCCGGTCCGCGGCTCGCCGGCCCCGGCCAGCTCGCCGCGCAGCGCGAGGAACGCGGCGCGCAGCGCCTGCTCGTCGCCCTCCAGGCGCACGTAGCCCGCACCCACACCCTGCAGGACCACCTGCCAGGAGAGCGACCGGCCCGCGGCCGAGCGCTCGATCAGCGCGCACGCCGCGGCCAGACGCGCCGGCAGCACGCTGAGCTTGGCCACCAGCGCCGGGGCGCCCCCCTCCCAGATGCGCTGGTGCGAGGTCCAGACGTCGCCGGGCGCTTCCACCGGAGAGAGCGCCGGCGAGAGCGCCGGGGCGGCGAGGCGCAGCAGCTGCTCGGCCTGGGCCTCGATGCCGGCGGCCGTGCCGTCGAGGCGCACGTCGAGAGTCGCGCCGCCGGGCGCCGCCCGCAGCTGCAGGCCGATGGGCGTCAACCTGGAGGCCAGGACCGCCAGCAGCAAGCGGTTCAGCGCTTCGGGCGTGCCGCCGAAGCTCAGGCTGCGGGTCTCCCGGGACAGGGGATGGAGCCGGAAGACCGCGCGCACGATCACGCCTAGCGTCCCCAGCGCGCCGGTGAAGAGCTTCGGCAGATCGTAGCCGGCGACGTTTTTCACCACCTTGCCGCCGCTTGCGGCCAGGGTGCCGTCGGCCAGCGCGACGGTGGCGCCGATGACCAGGTCGCGCAGCGAGCCGCAGCGGATCCGCAGGGTGCCGCTGTCGTTGGCCGAGAGGATGCCGCCGACGGTCGCCCGCTCCGGCCACAGCGGATCGAGGGCGAGGTGCTGGCCGTGCTCGGCGAGGGTCTGCTGCAGGTCGGCGACCCGGCAGCCGGCCTCGACGATGGCCGTCATGTCGCCCCAGGCGTGCTCGAGCACACGGTTCAGGCGCGCCGTCGACAGCAGCAGGTCGCAGCCGGCCGGCGGGTTTCCCCAGCCGAGCTTGGTGCCGCCGCCCCGCGGCACCACCTGCAGGCCCGCGTCGCGGGCCCAGCGGAGGGCGCGCGCCAGCTCCTCGGCGGTCCCGGGCGCGGCGACCCATCGCGGCGTGACGCCGTCGACGGCATCCTCCGCCGTGGCCGCCCGCAGCCCCTCGGGGCCCAGGACCTCGGCCAGCTCCGGCCACGCGACCTGCTGGCTCGCGGCTGCTGCCATCGCCGGCTCCCCCACGCTAGAAACGCTGCGCCACGCCGGAGATCTCCAGCGGATGCGGCTCGTAGACACCGGGCTTTTCGCCGCACAGCCGCGGCCGGGGGAAGACCTTCGCCGGATTCGACAGGTTCTCGGGATCGAAGGCGCAGCGCACCAGCTGCATGGTCGCGAGGTCGGGCTCGGCGAACATCTCGGCCATGAACATCTTCTTCTCCTCGCCGACCCCATGCTCGCCGGTGATGGAGCCGCCGGCCCGGATGCAGAGGCGCAGGATCTCGCCGGCCAGCTCCTCGGCCAGCTTCCCCTGCCCGGGCACGGCGTCGTCGTAGAGGACGAGCGGATGCAGGTTGCCGTCGCCGGCGTGGAAGACGTTGGCCACCCGCAGGCCGACCGCCGAGCTGAGCCGGGCGATCTCGCTCATCACCTGGGGCAGCGCCGTGCGCGGGATCACGCCGTCCTGCACGATGTAGGCGGGCGAGATGCGGCCGACGGCGGCGAAGGCGGCCTTGCGTCCCGTCCAGATGCGGGCGCGCTCGTCGTCCGTCTGGGCGACGCGGATCTCCCAGGCGCCGCAGCGGGTGCAGGCGTCGGCCACCTCCTCCATCAGCGCCTCGACCTCGGGCGCCGGTCCGTCCAGCTCGACCAGCAGCAGCCCGCCGCAGTCGGGATAGTTGGCGTGCACGGCGGCCTCGGCGGCCTGGATCGCCAGGTTGTCCATCATCTCGATGGCCGCCGGCAGCATCCCCGCGGCGATGATGGCGCTCACCGCCGCGCCCGCCTCGTTGGTGGTGTTGAAAGCCGCCAGCAGCACCTGGATGACCTCCGGCTTCTTCATGATGCGCAGAGTCACCCTGGTGGCGATGCCGAGCGTGCCTTCCGAGCCGACGAACACGCCGCACAGGTCGTAGCCGGGACGGTCGACCGTCGTGCCGCCGAGGTGGACCAGCGAGCCGTCGGGCAGCACCACCTCCATGCCCAGGACATGGGTGGTGGTGAAGCCGTACTTCAGGCAGTGAGCGCCGCCGGAGTTCTCCGCGACGTTGCCGCCGATCGAGCAGACCTGCTGCGAGGAGGGGTCGGGGGCATAGAAGTAACCGTCCGGCGCCACCCGCGCGGTCACGTTCAGGTTCATCACGCCGGGCTCGACGACCACCCTCAGGTTGGGCAGGTCCACCTCCAGGATGCGGTTCATGCGCGTCAGGGAGATGACGATGCCGTCGGCGGCCGGCAGCGCCCCGCCGCTCAGCCCGGTGCCCGAGCCGCGGGCGACGAACGGGATCTTCTCGCGGTGGCACACCCGCACGATCGCCTGCACCTCCGCGGTGGAGGTGGGCAGCAGGACGGCCAGGGGCAGCACCCGGAACATGGTGAGCCCGTCGCACTCGTAGGTGCTGAGCTGCTCCGGCTCGGTGACCAGGCCCGGGGCACCGACGATGGCGCGGAGCTCGTCGAGGATCCTGGCTTCCATGGGGTGCCCTCCTCCTCGCCGCGGGCGTCCGGCGGCGCGTCCTTCGTGCCCCCGACGCTCGCCGGCTCCGCCGCTCCCGACTCGCCGCTGGCCGACTCGCCGCTCGCCGCTTCCGACTCGCCGCTCGCCGCCGAGCGGGGTCTCGCCGCCGCCCGCCGCCGCTTCCCCGGTGCAGGAAGGTCACAGGGACGCTACGCCAGGGGCGGCACCCGGTCAAGGTGGGGTCCGCGCCCGCGCGCCCGCACCCCCGGGCAGCCGGCGGCGGGCGGCGGCCGGCGGGCGGGCCGGTCAGGCGCCTGGCCGGAGCACGAAGGGACCCAGCTGCAGGCGCCCGGGAATCGGGATGACCGCCAGCCAGAAGGTGTCGCCGACCGGCTCCAGGCGCGCGGTCCCGAGCGGGAAGCGGTCGCCCGGCGGGCCGGCGAGCACCAGGGCGAGCTGCCGGGTGCCGGCGGGCAGGTCGAGGACGGCGCCGGCGCGGCGGAAGGGCTGGTGGCCGCGGGTCACGAACGCCAGGCGCTCCTCGGGGACCAGGTGGAGGACCTCGTAGTCGGGCAGGTACCATTGCAGGTGGCGCTGCCACGGATAGAGGAACGACTCGGGGCCTCCCGCGCCGGTGCCCGAGAGCTCGACGGTGGCGAGGACGGTGGTGGCTGGCGGATGGCGGCGCAGGATGGCGAGCAGCCGGTCGAGGTCGCGCTCGTAGGTGGCGATGGCGCGGCGGTTGAACTCGTGGCGCACGATGGCCAGGGCGCGCGGCTGGTCGGGGCGGCGGTCGGCGCCG
>JASLEW010000992.1 GCA_030150965.1 Thermoanaerobaculia bacterium
GCCGGACGCCGTCCACCGCCTCCTCCTGGTCCTGCTGACGGCCGCAGCGCTGCCGGTCCTCGCCTACCGCTCGGCGCTGGCGGCGGGCGAGGAGCGGCAGCGGGCAAGGCTGTTCGGCCTCTGCGCCGGGGTGGGCCTGGCGCCCGCGGCGGCCGTCCTCCTCGGCCCGGCGCTCGTCCCCGCACTGCGGCGGAGCCTCGACGGCCACCAGGCCGTGGCCATGGCGCTCGCCGCCGCCGCCGGCCTGTGCCTGCTGACCTTCCCGCTCTCGGCCGCCTGGGTGGTGCTCAAGCACCGGGCGGTGGGCGTGCGCCTCCTCGCTCGGGCGCTGCAATATGCCCTGGCCCGCGCCTCGGTGCTGACCCTGGCCACCCTGCCGCTCGCGGCGGTGGTGGTCTACCTCTACCAGAACCGGCATCGGTCGCTCGAACAGGTCCTGTCGAGCAGCCGCATGCCGCTGCTGCTCGCCGTCTCGGGGCTGGGTCTCGCGGCGCACTCCTACCGCCGCCCGCTGCTCGACTGGATCGACCGCAAGTTCTTCCGCGAGCGGTACGACGCACGCCAGATCCTGAGCATGCTCGTCGAGCGCATCCGCGCCATCCGCGAGGACGCCGATCTCGCCAAGCTGATCGCCCGCGAGGTGGACCTCGCGCTGCACCTGGAGAGCATCGCCCTGCTGATCGCCGATCCGCGCACCGGCATGCTCAAGGACCCCAACGACCGCACCCGCCGGCTGGACGCCTCCTCGGCGCTCGCCGGCCTCATCTCCAGCGGCTCCGACCCGCTCACCAACGACCTGGAGGACCCGCGGTCGCCGCTCGGCCGCCTGCCGGAGAAGGACCGCCTGTGGCTGACCGACAGCGGCTTCCGCCTGCTCGTGCCGATCCTCTCCCGCGACGGGTCGCTGCTCGGCATGATCGGGCTGGGGGACAAGAAGAGCGGCCTCCCCTTCCTCAAGGAGGACCGCCAGCTGCTGCACTCGATCGCCAGCAGCACCGCCTGGGTGCTGGAGCTGGAGCAGAGCCGCACCGCCACGCCGCGCTCGGCCGGCACCCGGCTGCCCGGCTTCGTGCAGGCGACGCCCGCCGATCCCCTGCCGGTGACCGAGGTGGCCAAGGAGTGCCCGGCCTGCGGCACCCTCTACCAACCCTACACCGTCTTCTGCGGCAGCTGCAGCCGGCGGCTCGAGCTTTCCCACGTGCCGTTCGTGCTGCCGGGGAAGTTCCGCTTCGAGCGGCGCATCGGCTCGGGCGGCATGGGGGTGGTCTACAGCGGCTCCGACCTGGCGCTGGGCCGGCCGGTGGCGGCCAAGACCATGCGCCGCGTGTCGCCGGAGGATGCGATGCGGCTGCGGCGCGAGGCGCGGACCGCCGCCTCGGTGGCCCATCCGCACCTCGCCTCGATCTACGGCATCGAGACCTGGCAGGGGACGCCGATGCTGATCCTCGAGATGCTCGAGGGCGGCACGCTGGCGCAGCGGATCGAGCGCGAGCGCCTCTCCCAGCCCGCCGCCGTCGAGCTGGGGATCGCGATGGCCGAGGCGCTGGCGCAGCTGCACGCCGCCGACATCCTGCACCGCGACGTCAAGCCCAGCAACATCGGCTTCACCCGCGACGGCGTGCCGAAGCTGATGGACTTCGGCATCGCCCGCGTCATGTTCGACCTGCGCCGCGACGGCAGGATGAGCGCCATCGTCAGTCCCGACGACGCCTCGGGCTTCCTGCCGCCCACCTCCATCCTCAACCAGACCGCCACCTCGATCGACCTGTCGCGGCAGTTCGCCGGCACGCTCTCCTACCTGTCCCCCGAGGCGCTCAACGGCCAGCGGGCCGACGCGCAGTTCGACCTGTGGAGCCTGGCGATCGTGCTCTACGAGTGCCTGCTGGGGCGGAAGGTCTTCGGCGCCGGCGACATGCGCCAGATCACCACGCGCATCCGGCTGGGCAGGGTGCCGGACTTCGCCCAGGTCTGCCCCGAGTACCACGCGGCCCTGGCCGAGTTCTTCCGCGCCGCGCTGCACCGGAGCGCCGGCCGCCGGCCGGGCAGCGCGCTGGAGCTGCGCCGGATGCTGGAGACGGTGCGCAACCGCCTGGCGGAGTGATCAGAACGGGCCGCCCAGCTCGCTGCGCAGCGCCCTGGTCTTGGTGGCCAGGCCGACGCCGTCGCCGACCGCCAGGACCACGGCCTCCAGCTGCGGATGCATCATCAGGTAGCCGTTGAAGGCGCGCAGGGCGTCGGCGTTCTCGGCGCTCTCATGGTCCTCGCCGGCCGGGACGGCGACCTCGCCGCCCCACAGCAGGTTGTCGAGCACCACCAGCCCTCCGACCCGCAGGCGCGGCAGCAGCAGGTCGAGGTACCGGCGGTACTCGCTCTTGACCGCGTCCACGTAGGCCAGGTCGAAGGGGCCGGTGAGGCGCGGCAGCAGGTCCAGCGCCGCGCCCTCCAACAGCTCGACCCGCTCCGCGACGCCCGCCCGCTCCAGGTAGGCGCGGGCGGCGGCGAGGCGCGCCGGGTCGGTGTCGATCGAGGTCACCCGGGCGGCGGGCGCGCCGCGCGCCAGGCAGAGCGCGCCGTAGCCGATCGCGGCGCCGATCTCCAGGATCTGGCGGGCGCCGGTCGTCCGGGCGAGGATCGACAGCAGGCGCCCCACCTCCGGGTCGGAGATCGGGATGCCCTCGCGCTCCGCCTGCTCCTCCATCTCGCGCAGCAGCGGATCGCGGGGCGGCAGCAGGCCCACCAGGTAGCGCTCCTGCTCCGCGAGCAGGATCCGTCCCTCGCCCTGCTTCATGGCTGGCCGCCGGCCGGCGCGCCGCCGGCGTGAGCGCCGGCCGGCGCCCAGGCGAGGACCTGAAGGGCCACCGAGTACGGCTCGGGGCTGGCGGGCGAGAGGATGTGGAAATTGGGCACCAGCGAGATGCGGCAGCTGCCGGCGGGGGCTGGCGCTCCCGCCGCCTGGGCCGCCGCGCCGGCGCCCACCGGCATCTCGACGTCGTGCGGGCCGGTGCCGGAGATGGCGGTCTCCACCGAGCCGCAGGTGCCGCGCACCACGACCGTCGGCGTGCTCGCGGCCGGATCGTGGAACACCACCTTCTCGTTGGCTCCGTCCCCGAGCGGGATGCGCAGGGTCAGCCACACGGCGCCCGGCCCCGGGAGGGCCTCGACGCGGATCTCGCCGGGCTGGTCGGACAGAATGCGGCGCGCCAGCACCTGCCTGTCGGTGCCGGCCTGGAGCGGCAGCCAAGCCGGCGAGAAGACGAACTGCGGGCCGGCGGCCTGGGGCGTCGCCTCGACCTCGGCGGCCAGGTACTCGTTGCGGCCGATGGGCTGGCCGAGCCCCGCGAGCGGCCAGCGCCTGCCGGAACGATCGAACAGGCCGATGCCCAGGCGGTAGCGGCCGGGAGCGAGCGGCGGCGCCAGGGCGGACTGGTAGAGCTTGAGGTCGTAGCTCACCGGCACGCCCTCGGCCCAGCGCTGGGGGAACGGATGGTCGAAGGTCCGCAGCACGCCGCCCTTGGCGTCGAGCAGATGCACGAAGACCAGCGGCTCGCTGGGTCCCGCGCCGCCGGACTGCGCCGACGGCGTCCAGCTGAGCCGGGTGGAGGTCACCTGGGGATAGCCGAGCACCACGGTGCGCGGCTGCGCGTCGACGGTGGCCGCCGGCGGCGCCTCGTGACGGCAGCCCGCCGCGCCGGCCAGCCCCAGGACGATGAGCGGCAGGAGGGTTCTCTTCATAGTTGGGCCAGACGTTAGTGGCGCCTCCCCGAGCTGTCAAGCGCCGCGTTCCCGCGAGCGGCGGCTCGGCTTGCCTCCCTCTCCGGCGTGGGGAGGGCCCGGAAGCGTGAGCCTGCAGAGCGAGCGTTCTCGGCTCGCACCTCCTTTCAGCGCCCCCGGGGGAGCACCGAGCCGCCACTCGGCCCCGGCTGGCCGCCCCGGGAGACGGCCGTTGCCGCCGCCTGGCGCCGTCAGGCGCGGTAGGTGGCCGAGTTGTCCGGACCCTCCCACACCGTCACCTCGACCAGCGCCGCCGCCGCGGCGGGCAGCCGCTCGCGCAGGCGCTCGAAGAACCACGCCGCCAGCCGCTCGGTCGTGGGGCTGACCCGATCGAAGGGCGGCACGCCGTTCACGTCGCGGTGGTCGAAGGCGGCGGCGAGGTCGCGCAGGGCCGCCTGCACCGCCACGAAGTCGGCGGCGATGCCGTCGCCGTCGAGGCCGGGGGCGGCGAGCGCCGCCTCGACCTGCCAGGAGTGGCCGTGCACCGGCTCCACCGTGCCGCGGTACGAGGTCAGGTGATGGGCCGCCTCGAAGCGGGCGCGCGCCCGCACCACGTAGCTCGGCATCACCGGCCCTCCAGGAGCTTCTCGATGCGCGCCACCACCATCTCCAGCGCCACGCGGTTCTCGCCGCCGTCCGGGATGATGATGTCGGCCCAGCGCCGGGACGGCTCCACGAACTCCAGGTGCATGGGGCGGACCGTCTCCAGGTACTGGCGCAGGACGTCCTGCACCGTGCGCCCGCGCTCGGACATGTCCCGCCCCAGGCGGCGGATCAGCCGCAGGTCGGCATCGGTGTCGACGAAGATCTTGAAGTCGAGGAGGCGGCGCAGCTCGGGATCGGCGAAGATCAGGATGCCCTCGAGCAGGATCACCGGCCGGGGCAGGACCCGCTGGGTCCGCGGCGTGCGGCGGTGGAGCACGAAGTCGTAGATCGGCACCTCGACCGGATGGCCGGCCTTGAGCGCGGCCAGGTGCGCCACCAGGAGCTCGTTGTCGATCGCCGACGGATGATCGAAGTTGTATTGCAGGAGGTCGCCCTCGCTGCGCCACTCGACGTCGCGGTAGTAGCTGTCCTGCTCGATCAGCGCGATGCGGCCCCGGCCGGCCGCCTTCAGGATCGAGCGCACGACCGTGGTCTTGCCGGAGCCGGTGCCGCCGGCGACGCCGAGGATGAAGCTGCGGCGGCCGGAGGTTGCCTGCAGGGGGTCGAGGAGCGGCAGCGGATCGATCAGCGCCTGGCTGGGGCCCGGCCCGGAGACGCTAGCGGAGGCTGGCATCTTTGGATTGTAGTGCAAGGGAGCCCGGAGTCCAGCGGTGGCCCCGGTTCGCCTCCCTCTTCGGCGCGGGGAGGGCTCGGAACCGTGCGTCTGCCGCGCGGGCGTCCCTGGCTCACCGCCGCAAGCGAGGGGGCGGAGCCTCAGCGCTGGCAGCCCGCGCAGTAGAAGGTGCTGCGGCCGCTCTGCACCAGGCGGCGGATGGCCCGGCCGCAGCGCGGACAGGGCTCCCCCTCGCGGTCATAGGCGGCGAGGGAGACCTGGAAGTAGCCGCTGCGCCCCTCGCCGTCGGCGAAGTCGTTGAGCGTGGTGCCGCCCTGGGCCACCGCGCGGCGCAGCACGGCGACGGCGGAGGCGGCGATCCGCTCCCAGGTGGCGGGCGAGATCCTGCCGACCGAGCGCTGGGGATGGATGCCCGCCGAATGCAGCGTCTCGGTGGCGTAGATGTTGCCGATCCCGACCACCACGCGCCCGTCCATCAGGAAGCTCTTGACCGGGCCGCGCCGCCCGGTCGCGGCCTGGCGCAGGGTGGCGCCCGAGAAGCCGGCGGCGAGGGGCTCGGCGCCCAGGTGCGCGAAGTGGGGATCGGCCGCGAGGCCGGCGGTCGGAAGGGCGACGACCAGGCCGAAGCGCCGCGGATCGCGCAGCCGCAGGCGGCGGCCGGAGCGCAGGAGGAAGGAGACGTGCTCGTGGGGCTCGGGCGGCGTCGCCGCGGGCACCAGGGTGAGCCTGCCGCTCATGCCGAGGTGGATGGCCACCGTCGAGCCGCCGCTCAGGTCCATCAACAGGTACTTGGAGCGGCGGCGCAGCCCCTCGATCCGCCGGCCGGCCAGCCGCGCCAGCTGGCGGGTGCGGACCGGCTCGCGCAGGGAGGCGTTGTGCACCCGCACCCGCTCGATCACGTCCCCCGGCAGCAGGGGCTCCAGGCTCCGCCGCAGCACCTCGATCTCCGGCAGCTCGGGCATGGTCGGATTCCAGGCGCGATTCTACGCGCGCTTGGCGCGCTTGGCGCGCTTCCCGCGATGCCGTGACGGCCGAGCCGGGGCTCAATCTGCCTCCCTCTCCGGCGTGGGAGGGCTCGGAAGCGTGAGGCTGCGGGAGGGCTCGGAAGCGTGAGCCTGCCGAGCGGGCATTCCGGGCTCGCACCTCCTTTGAAGCGCCTGCGAGCGAGCGGTTTGTGCCATCGCCGACCGGCGGGCGGGCGATCCTCCAGCAGCTAGCCGCGGCCGGGAAGGGCGCGGGGGAAGCCGTGCTCCAGGCGCAGACGCTGGAAGAGCGGCAGCAGGTGCCGCGACTCGAAGGGCGTCGGCGGCAGGGCCGGGTGGCGCGGGGCCGGCACCACGTCGGCCGCCCCGGCCGCCGCCGCCCGGTCGAGCAGGCGGCCCAGGGCCGCGGCGCTGTTGTTGAAGCCGGGAACGATCGGCGCACAGATCACGGAGGTGGCAATACCTCGGTCGGCCAGCTCGCGCACCAGGCTGAAGCGCTCGGCGGGCGAGGCGCCGCGCTCGGCTTTCGCGGCGCCGCGCTGGGGCTCGACGCGCCGTGCGACGGCGGCGTCCGCCGCGCCGATCACCACCCCGACGCGCAGCGCATGGCGCTGGTCCAGCTCCGCCAGGAGGTCGAGGTCGCGCAGCAGCAGCGGCGAGCGGGTGAGGATGGTGAGGGCGATGCCGGGGCGGCCGGTCTCGGCGGTCTCAGGGTTGAAACGGGAGCCGAAGCCGGAGTCGAACCGGGAGGCGCGGCCGGAATCGAAGCGGGAGGCGAAGCCGGGACCGGAGCCGAAGCTGGAGGCAGTCCGGGGCCGGCCTGCCGGGAACCCGGCCAGGGTCTCCAGCAGACGCCGGGTGAGGCCGAGGGCCGCCTCGCTCCGCGGGTACGGGTCGGCCTTGGCGCCCAGGGTGAGGGCGGGCCTGCAGGCCGCCAGGCCGTCCGCCGAGAGGATCATGCGCAGCGCCTCCAGGCTCGTGCCGCGCTCCTGCGCTCCGGGCAAGCCGTCACCGCACCATGCCGCCCGGGCCGTGCACCAGCGGCAGGCGCTGTAGGAGTCGAGCCGCTCCCCCAGGCCCGCATGGACGGCCTCGCGGACCGCCAGCTTCAGCGCCTCGAAGAGGTGGCCGGGAGCCGGCAGGGTCCAGCGGTCCGCCCATCCGGGTCGGAGCGCCGGCAGGGACGGCGCCGGCGCAGGCCGGGGAACGGGCTGCGCCGATCCGGAGGGGCCGGAGGAGGAGCCCGCCGGGAGCTGTGGGGCTGCTGGCGGCAGGGGAGCTGCGGGAGCTCTCGAGCCTTTCGCAGAAGCGGGCGCCGGGCGGGGGGGAGCGAAAGCGGCAAGGGTGGGGAGAATCGCCGGATAGCTCATGTTACGCTTTATTTACGCCATCTGGATTCGGTTGTCAAGCCCCCAGATCCAGAAAATCCGGAAAGCTCGCCGTGGGAGGTGGACCTATTACGCTGTATTTCCGCCTCCGTGTCAAGCGCAGGGCCCGCCGTCGAGCCGGGTGCGCAGCACCTGGGTGTTGACGAAGAAGCCGATCAGCGCCTCGGTCTCGGCGCGGTTGCGGTTGGTGATCGGCGAGCCGACCACCACGTCGTCCTCGCCGGTGTAGACGCGGACCGAAACCCTCCCCCGCTTCGCCGGCCGGCGATCGCGGCGGCGTCAGGGCTTCCGCGGCTCCGTCGCGGCCCCCCGGCATCGACCCGGTCGATGAGGATCGAGGGGATTCGCGGCGATCGAGGGAGGCGGGATCAGGACCGGAAAGCGCCCGGCCGCGCCGGACGCTGGGCCGTCGCCCGGCCGAGCTGGACCACCAGGCGGGCCAGGGCGGCATCGGCCTCCGTGCTCTCGCCCTTGAGCTGCAGCTCGGTCTCCAGGATCTCCCAGGGCAGCCGGGCGGCGGCCTGGTCGGAGATCCTGCTCGCCGCCAGGTAGGCGCGGTGCAGGGCGAAGGGGTGGATGCCGGCGAGCGGGTTCTTGCCGCCGGCCAGCTCGCCCTGGAGGGCGGGGGCGAGGCGGGCGGCGAAGCGGCTGTAGTTGGCCTCGCCTCCGGGCACCTGCGCCACCCGCATCATGCCGCGAACCAGGGTCAGGCGGCGGCAGAAGTTGGCCAGGAGGGCAAAGAAGGAGAGCCGCTCCGCCAGCGGATCGTCCGCCGCGGCGAGCAGCCGCTGCAGCCGGTCGAGCGCCTCGCCAGGCTGGCCGCCGCCGATCGCGTCGAGGAGCTTCCACACGTCCTCCTCGCCGCGGTCCTCGACCGCCTCCTCGACCAGGTTCAGCTCGATGCGCGCGTGGCCCGCGCCCTGGGCCAGGTTCGCCAGCTTCCGGTACTCCGCCGCCAGCCGCGCGGTCGAATCGGCGCTCACCGGCCCCCGGCCGCCGTCGCCGCCGCGCCCCGCGGGGACCCGCTCGGCGAGTTTGCGCAGGGTCCGCCGCACCAGCTCCGCCAGCGCCTGGCCGGAGATGCCGACGCCGGTCTGCGCCGCCAGCTCCTCGGCCAGGAGATCGGCGCCCTGAAAGCCGCCGCGTTCCGCCGCCACCTCCCCCACCGCCGCCACCGCGCCGCGCTCGACCAGCCGGCGGACGAGCGGGTGATCCGCGGCCACCTCGCGCTCGGCGAAGACCAGGGCGTGCCCGGCGGGCAACCCGCCGGTGATGACCGCCGCGAGGTCGGACAGATCGCCCTCGGCGCCGCCCTCGATCCCCTCCCGCCGCGCTCCGGCGAGCAACGCCGCGAGGCCCTCGCGCAGCTCCTCGACCTGACGCTTGCCGCGGGCGCGGCCGGCGCGCCCCTTGCGGGCGGTGCGCCCCCCTTCCAGCACCCAACCCGGAAGCTGGCCGACCGCCTCCTCAACCGGGCCGCGGCGAGGGTCGATCTCGAAGAGCTTGAGCGCCTGGACGAGGCGCGAGGCCGCCTGCCGCTCGCGCGCCGAGAGCGGGGCGGCGCCGCCGGCCGCCTCGTCGGCGGGGCCCGCACCGGCCCCGGGGCTGGTGGAGGCGCCCGCCGGGCGCGCCGCCGGCAGCGCCTCCTCGGCGTCGTCGATCAGGTCGGCGGCGCCGGAGCGGTCGGCGAAGGCCGCCGTGGCGACCGCCAGCACCACCTTGCCGCCGCCGAAGAGGGAGAAGGTCCGGAGGTCCTGCAGGAGCGCCGCCAGCGAATCCGGGCGGCGGTGCGGCTCGACGCGTCCGCCGTGCGGTTCGGCGAGCGCCGTGGCGACCGCCAGCGCCGCCGGCTCGGCCAGCACCAGGTCGCCATGGACCAGGGCGACCTGGCCGGCGCTGCCGCCCTGGATCGCCGCCTGCAGCCGCTGGAGGGGACTGGCCATGCGGCAGCTCTCGAGGGACGGGGAAAGCCGTGGACCGGGCTCTCGCTACCCCGCCTCGGCCTCGAGCATCCCCTTCTCGGCCAGCTCCTGGCAGTCGATGCAGAACCTCGCCCAGGGGACCGCCTCCAGCCGCAGCACGCTGATGGTCTGCCCGCAGTTGCTGCACCGGCCGTAGGCGCCGTCGCGGATCCGGATGAGCGCGTCCTCGATCTGCAGCAGCATGGTCCGCTCGCTATCCGACAACGAGAACATCAGCTCCCGGTTATACGCGGCATTGGCCCGGTCCACCAGGTCGTCGGTGCCGTCGTCCGCGGACTCCTGGCCGGCCTTGAGGTCCTGGTTGTACATGTCGAGGATCTCCTGCTTCTGCTTCAACAGGCGCTCGCGGAGAGCCTCGTAGCGGTCGGTGGTCACTTCCGGAGCCGGTTTGGCAGTCTGTTTCCTGGCCACCTGCTGTCTCCTTTCAGCTCGGTTCCTACAGCTCTCCCCACAAGACCACGCTCATGGCGGCTCGCGATGATAGCTCATTCCGGCCTCAATCGAGAGGGCGCGGTAGAGCTGCTCGTACAGCACGACCCGTGCCAGTTCATGGGAGAGCGTCATCGGCCCGAACGACAGCACCCAGCGGCTCTGCGCCAGGAGGGCGGCGTCATGCCCGAGATCGGAGCCGACGAGGAACGCCACGGCGTGCGGCCAGCCGGTGCGCACCCTGGCCAGGCGCTCGGCGAAGGCGGCGGAGGCCAGCGCCTCGCCGCGGCTGTCGAGGGCGACGGTGTAGGCCGACGGCGGCAGCGCCGCGAGCAGCGCCTGCATCTCGGCGCGCTGCCGCTGCGGCGCCTCGGGGCCGACCCGCGCCCGCACCGGCAGGTCGCGCACCGGCGCCAGACGCTCGATGCGCCGGCGATAGGAATCGCACAGCTCCTGCCAGCTGCCGCGCTGGTGGCGCCCGGCCCACACGACGGCGATCTCGCGGGCCACGCGGGCCTATCCCTTCCCTGGTGGTTCTGCGGCAGGAGCCCTAGGGCTCGACGGTGCCGGCCGGCACTGCGGCCCGGCCCTCGGCGGCCCCCACCGCGGCGTCCGCGCCGCCGGCCTCCGGCGCACCGGCCCCCTGGGACATGAAGCGCTCCCACTCCTCGCGGTAGGCAAGCCCCTTGAGATCGCGCATGCGGTCGAGAAACACCACGCCGTTGAGGTGGTCGAACTCGTGCTGGATGATGCGGGCCTCGAAACCGGCCGCCACGTAGTCGAGCGGCTGCCCCTGGCGGTCGAGGCCGCGCACCCGCACCGCCGGATGGCGCGGCACCAGGCCGCGCAGATCGGGAATGGAGAGGCACCCCTCCCAGTCGTCGACCATCTCGCCCCCCTGCGGCGTCAGCATCGGGTTGATCACCACCCGCAGCGGCACAACCTGGGGGCGCGCGGCGGCCGGCGCCGCGGCCGGACCGGCGGTGCCGTCCGCCGGCGCCGGCTCGGGTGCCGGCGTCACCTCATAGACGAAGAGCTGGAGCGAGACGCCCACCTGCGGCGCCGCCAGGCCGACACCGTGGGCACCGCGCATGGTCTCGATCAGGTCGTCGACCAGGGCCTGGAGCGAGGGGCCGGCGAGCGCCTCGGGCGACACCGCGCGGGCGACGCCGCGCAGAGCGGGGTGGCCGAGCCGGACGATGGGGAGGATTGCCATGGCGTGACTCCTTGCACCGAAATTATAGACCCTGGCCTCTCGGGGGGCCTTGGCCGGCGCCGCCCCGGGCCCTGGCCGGCTGCTGGCCGCCGCGCGGCCCCGGAGGCCGTCCCAGACCGCCGATCCCTGCGGACTCCCCGGCGGGCTGCGCTTCCGGGAAGCCGCCGCGGGCCCTGGCCGGCTGCTGGCCGCCGCGCGGGCCCGGAGGCCGTCCCAGACCGCCGATCCCTGCGGACTCCCCGGCGGGCTGCTCTTCCGGGAAGCCGCCGCGGCCCTGGCGGCGGCGCGTCCGCGGCCCGTCGCATCGGTCTGGTATCGTTGTCGCCATGCACCAGGAGGCGCGCGACCGGGCTCGGCAGTGGCGGCGTCTGGGGGGCTTGGCCCTGGCCGGCGCCGCCCTCGCCGCACCGGTCGTGGCGCACCTGCTCATCCGCCGCAAGCTGCGCCCGCCGCGGGCGCCGCACTGGGGGCGCACCCACCGCTTTGCCAGCCGCCTCGGCCCGGTGGTCTTCCAGGAGCTGGGCGCCGGGCCGCCGGTCGTGCTGCTCCACGCCCTCGGTCCCGGCTGCGACGGCGAGCAGTGGCGCGCTGCCGCCGAGGCGCTCGCGCCGCGCTTCCGCGTCTGCGTTCCGGATCTGCCGGGCTGGGGACGCACGGCGTCCGGCACGGCGCTCGCGCCGCGGCCGGACCTCTACCTGGCCGTCCTGGCCGACTTCCTCGCCGGGGCCGTGCGGGAGCCGGCGGTCGTGGCCGGCGCCGGCCTGGCCGCCGCCTACGCGGCCGTGCTCGGCGCCGAGTATCCGGAGCTGGTGCGGGCGGTGGCGCTGACCGCGCCTGAGGGGCTGCCCCTGGGCCTCGCCGAGCGCACCGACGGCCGCGCCCGATGGCCGGCGCCGGCCGGACGTTCCGCCTGGTCCTGGCTGCTGGGGCTGCCGCTGCTGCGCGTGCCGCTGCTCGATGCGCTGACCAGCCGGCCGGCCCTGGCCGGCCGCCTGCGCGCCCGGGTCTACGCGGCGCCCGAGCGCGTCGATGCGGCGCTGGTCGATCACCACTACCGGGTGAGCCACCTGCCGGGCCACCGCGAGGCGGTCGCCGCCTACTGGCGAGGCCGGTTGCAGCCGCCGGCCGCGGCGGCCCTGCGGCACCTGCGGGTCCCGGCGTGGTTGGCGCTCGGCGGCGGCGCCGACGCCGCCAGCGGGGAGGCCGCGCTGGCCCACCTGCCCGCCGGCTCACGCGTCGAGGTGTTCGAGGGCAGCCGCGCGCTCCCCCACGGCGAGCAACCCGTCGCCTGGAGCGCGGCCTTCGCCCGCTTCGTCGACGGGTTGCCGGCGGCCGAAGCGTCCGCCTGAACCCCTTCCCCCGTCAGTTGCGGCGCCCACCCAGGAGACCGGCGCGCATCAGGTAGTAGAGCAGGGTGAGCAGGGTCGAGACCACCGCCGCCACGTAGGTCAGCGCCGCGGCGTTGAGCACCCGGTCCATGCCCAGGCGCTCCTGGGGCAGCACGATCCCGTTGTCCACCGCCAGGCGCTTGGCGCGCGCCGAGGCGTCGAACTCGACCGGCAGGGTGACCACCTGGAACAGCAGCACCGCCGAGAACAGGAGGGCGCCGAACATCACCACCTCCTGGCCGCCGAGCCAGTGCCCGGCGCGCATCAGCAGCAGGCCGCCGAGCATGACGAAGTAGCCCACCGACGAGCCGATGCTGGCGGTGGGCACGAGCAGCGAACGCAGCCACAGCGGACGGTAGGCCCTGGCGTGCTGCACGGCGTGGCCGGCCTCGTGGCAGGCGATGCCGACCGCGGCGATCGACGGCGAGTCGTAGACCCCCTCCGAGAGCGCCAGGGTCTTGTTGAGCGGGTTGTAGTGGTCGGTGAGCGTGCCGCCGGTGGACACCACCTTGACGTCGAAGATGCCGGCGCCCTGGAGCATCGCCTGCGCCGCCTGCGCCCCGGTCAGCCCGCGGGCGCTGCGCACCTGGGAGTATCTCTTGAATGCCGACCGGGTGCGCCAGCTGGCGAAGAGCGCCAGCGCCAGGCCCGGCAGCATGAAGAGCAGATAGCTCGGGTCGTAGAACATACGTCCTCCTCCCTCGTCAGAACAGCCGCCCGCGGCGCGAGATTTCAGCGCCGCGCCGCCGCCTCTCGCGGCCCGGCGCCGGGTCGCGCCCGCCCACCCGGAGCGCGCCCGGAGAGCCAGGAGAGCCAGGAGAGCCCGGCGCGCCCGGAGCGCCCGGAGCGCCCGGACCGCCCGGACCGCCCGGACCGCCCGGAGCCACGGGCGGTTCGCTTAGACTATCCCCATGGCAGAGCACTCCGCAGCACCCGCTTCCGGCGCAGCATCCGCTTCGGGCGCCTCGTCGGCGTCGGGCGGCTCGGGCGCGTCCGGCGCCGAAGGCCGGCGGGTCGCCGTCGTCACCGGCGGCAGCCGCGGCATCGGCCGGGCGGTGGTCGAGGCCCTCCTGGGCGCCGGCTATCGCGTCTTCTTCGGCAGCCGGCGCCAGGATTCGCTCGCGCGCACCCTGGCGGACCTCGCCGCCAGGTTCGGCCCGGCGGTGGCCGCCCGGCCGCTCGACGTCCGCGTCCAGGCCGAGGTGGACGCCTTTTTCGCCTGGGTGACCGGGCAGGCGGACCGCATCGACTGCCTGGTCAACAACGCCGGCCTCGGCATCTTCGGCCCGGTGGACGGCCTCTCCGGCGATCAGTGGCGCGAGGTGATCGACACCAACCTGAGCGGGCCGTTCTACTGCCTGCGCGCCGCGGCGCCGGTGATGAAGCGCCAGGGGAGCGGCTGGATCCTCAACATCGGCTCGCTGGCCGGCAGGAACCCGATGGCCGGGGGCGCCGCCTACAACGCCAGCAAGTTCGGCCTGATCGGCCTCTCCGAGGCGGCCATGCTCGACCTGCGCCAGTCCGGCGTCCGGGTGGCGGCGATCCTGCCGGGCAGCGTCGACACCACCTTCGGCGACCGCCCGGGCGCGCGCCCGGGCCCGGACGCCGCCCCGTCCCCCCCGGGGGGAGGCCCGGCTGGCGGAGCGGGCGGCGCCACCGGCACGTCCGGCAGCGCCGGCGACCGCGCCTGGATGCTGGCGCCGGAGGACGTCGCCGCCATGGTCCTGCATCTGCTGAGCTACCCCGAGCGGGCCCTGCCGAGCCTGGTCGAGATGCGGCCGACCCGGCCGCCGCGGCGTTAAGGCAGGCGCCGGCCCCGGCGCCGATCAGAGGACGCGGAAGGCCGCGGCGCTGCGCAGCATCTCCGGGCCGTGCGGCGCCGGCGATCCGGCGCCGTCTTCGAGGGTGATCCGCACCTCCCTGGTCCCCGACGGCATGTGGTCGGAAGCCAGCTCCCAGGGGGCTCCCGCGGCGGCGGTGAAGGTGCCGGCGCTGACCGGCCCGGAGTCGGCCAGGAACCAGAGCTGATAGACCTTGCCGGCGGCCGCCGGACGCAGCCCGCGCAGCGACATGTACCAATGCTGATGGTCGGCGGCCACGAACATCACGCCGTGGGCGCCCGCCATCTCGGGACCTGCGGGGGCGGTCGGCTGCAGGGCGCACACCTCGACCGCCGGCGAGGTGACGATGGAGAAGTCCTGCCGCAGGTTCCCGGCCTCGGCGGTGAGGCGCCCCAGGCGCGCCTCCAGCTCGTCCACCTGGCGCCGGGCGGCGTCGCGCTCGCCCCGCATCCGGGCGATGGCCTCGCCCTGCTCCAGGGAGCTCCGCAGCAGCCAGCCGCTCGTGCCCAGGAGCGCCAGGATCAGCGCCGCCGCGAGCCGGCCGAGCCAGACCGGGCGGCCCGCCGCCCGATCCGCGCCGGCGGCGCGGGCCGCGGGAGGCGTGGCAGGTTCGTCGGCAGCGGGAGCCATGGCAGGCGCATCGGCGGCGTGCTTGCCGGAAGCCGAGGGCGTGACGGGCGCCGGGCCGGCGAGAGGCCCCAGGGGCATGGCGGGTCCGGAGGGCACGGGCGCCGCGGGAGGGGTGGCCGGCGCCGGAGGGATGGCCGGCGCCGCAGCCTCGCTCGGAGCCTCGGGTGTGCCGGCATGCGGCTCGCCAGGCTCACCGGCGCGGCGCGGGAAGATCAGCGGCTCGCTGCGCCGGGGGGGCTGCGGCGCGCCGGCGGCAGCCGGCGGCGCCGTGGCGGCCGCGATCGCGGCCATCAGGCGGCGCTTCACCTGCGGGCGCGGCGCGATCGGCGAAAGCGCCGCGGGGAGCAGCCCCCGGACCTCGAAGTTGAGGCGCACCAGCGTCTCCCTGGCCTCGTCGCCGGCACCGCCGTCCGCGGGCGCCGCCGGGGCCGCGGCAGACGGCGCCACGCGCGGGCCGGCCGGCCCGGCCCCGGGCTCCAGCGCCGCCAGGGCGACGAGGAGGGCGTGGTCTTCGGGTGTCAGGTCCTGGCTCACAGCAGTTGTCTGATCTCCGAGCGCAACCCCTCGCGCAGCTTGCGCATGGCGAGCAGGGTCCGGGTCTTGACGGTGCCGAGCGGCAGGCCGGTCGTGGCCGCGATCTCGCTCTGGCTCAGGCCGGAGAAGTAGGCCATCTCCAGCACTTCGCGCTGCTCGGCGGGCAGCGCCGCCATCTCCTGCCGCACCCGCTCGTGCCGCTCCTGCATGAATACGTTCTGCACCGCCACGGGAGATGTATACGGCTCGGAGAGACCGGCCGCCGCCTGCCCCGCCGTCTGGTGGACGCGCTCGACCACCCGGCGGCTGCGCAGGCGGTCGATCGCCCGGCTGCGGGCGATCAGCACCAGCCAGGTGGAGACCGACGAGCGGGCGGCGTCGTAGCGGTCCGCATGGTTCCAGACGTGGACGAAGACCTCCTGGACGACGTCCTCGCCGTCGGCGGGGCTGTCCAGGATGCGGCCGGCGAGCGCCAGGAGCGTGGGCGAGAAGCGGTCGTACAGCTCGGCCAGGGCCTCCGGCTGGCGCTCGACGATGCGCCGCAGCAGGGCGGCGTCGCTCGGCCCCGCCGGGGGACCGGTCTGAGATGAGGTAGGATCCATGCCCGCTGCTTCAAGGATCCCAGCGAGAATACCACGCGGCCATGCCACCGACCCGAAACGAAGTGATGGCTCAACTTGTCTCCCTCTCCGGCGAGGGGAGGGCGCGGAGGCGCGAGCCTGCCGAGCGAGCGTTTGAGGCTCGCACCTCCTCTTGGCGCCCGCGTGGGAGCAGCTCGAGCCACCACCCGAAATGGCCGATCTGCCATGGGAGCTGACAAGGGGCCCGACACCGGGCCGCTGCAACCCGCCATCCGCGTCATCATGATGCCCAAGGACACCAACGCCCTGGGCACCATCTTCGGCGGCATCATCCTGTCGTACATCGACCAGGCGGGGGCGGTCGAAGGCCACCGCCACGGCCCGGGTCGGCTGGTCACGGTCGCCATGCGCGAGGTGGTCTTCCATGCGCCGGTCTTCGTCGGCGACCTGGTGAGCTTCCACACCGAGACGCTGCGCCTGGGCCGCACCTCGATCACCGTCAAGGTGGTGGTCGAGGCCGAGCGCGGCAACCGCGGCACCGGCCGCGTCAAGGTGACCGAGGCCGAGGTGGTGTACGTGCACGTCGACGCCAACAACCAGCCGCTGCCGCTGCCCGCGCGGCCGGTCTGATAGCATTTCGCCCATGGCCCAGGCCAAAGGGACGGGGCGCCTGTTCTCCTACGACGAGGCGCTCGCCACCTTCCCCACGGTGCGCGACATGACCGCGGCGGCGGTCCGCCAGATGGAGGCGCTGGTCAACTCCCTCGCCAGCCGCGACGAGCTCGAATCCCGGCGCCAGGAGCTGGAGGAGGCGTGCGAGGAGATCGTGCGCTCCTGGGCGCAGGAGATCGCGAACGTAGGCTGCGAGGTCAAGGGCCTGTGGCTGGTGGACTGGGACAGCGGCGACGGCTACTACTGCTGGCGCTTCCCCGAGGAGAGCATCTCCTTCTTCCACACCTACGAGGAAGGCTTCGCCGGCCGCCTGCCGATCAACTAGTGCGGGCAATTGAGAACGACCGGTTCCCCGCGGTCGTGCGATCGAGGAGTTGAGGGCCTCGATCCAGGTGGCAGAGCCGCAACGCCTTCCCCGGGCGGCGCCAGGGCCGCATGCGAGAGGAGGAACCGGTCATGGTGGGGGCTTCCACGCACGGGGCGGGGGCGGGGGGATGCCGGAATCGCCGATGAGGCCGCGCTACCGGCCGAAGAGGCCTGCCAGCCGCTCGGCGGTGAGCTCGCGGATGCTCTCGGCCACGGCGTCGGCGCCGCCGAGCGAGCCGGCCGGGTAGGTGTGGGCGATGGCCAGGGTCACCAGGCCGGCCTCGGCGGCTGCCGCCAGGCCGGCCGGGCTGTCCTCGACGGCCAGCACCTCGTGCGGGTGGAGCAGCCGCTCGGGCAGCGGCGGCAGCGAGTTGAGCGCCTCCAGGGCGCGGCGGTAGCCCTCGGGGGCGGGCTTGCCCACCGTCACGTCGTCGGCGGTGACCAGGACCTTGAAGAGGCGGTCGAGGCCCTCCTGGCGCAGGGCCCCCTCGACCTCCTCGCGCAGCGCGCCGCTCACCACCCCCAGCATCAGGCCGGCCGCCGCGGCGCCGCGCACCACCGCCGCGGCCCCCGGAAAGAGCGGATATCCCTGCTGCCGGACCCGCTCCTGGTAGTACGAGGCCTTGCGCGCGATCAGCCGCATCAGGCGCTCGGGCGCCGGGCTCTCGCCGCCCGCGGCCAGGGCCGCCGCCAGGCAGCCGCGGTCGTCGAGGCCCAGGTAGCGGGCGTAGTAGTCCTCGGCCGTCAGGCCGACCCCTTCCTCGGCGAGCACGCGCTGGAAGATCTCCAGGTGGAGCGGCTCGTCGTCCACCAGCACGCCGTTGAAATCGAAGAGGACCGCCCGCAGCACAGGAGCATTCTAGTGGCACGGCGGCCCGGTCCCGCGTCCCCGCCCGCGGCAGGGCGGCAGGAGCCGGGACCGAGGCGGCCCAGGCCGGCGCAGCTCGCTCCCGCTCGCGCTGCCGGGGCCGGGCCTGGCGCGCGCGAATATTCCGCGGGCGCCGGGCGTTTGACTTTGTGGAAGGGGGCCACTATTGTGCCAGGAGGTCCCCCAGAAGGAGAGGTCATGGAGAACGTCCAAACCCAGCCATCGGAAGCGTCGCCGCTCGGCGCCAACCCCGGCGCTCCGGCCGAGGCTCAACCGGTCCCTGCCGCCTACCAGGCTGCTCAGGCTGCTCAGGCTGCTGATAACGGCGAGCCGCAGCCGGTTCTCCTGACCGCCAAGGCGGTCGAGATGGTGAAGATCACCCGCGACCAGGAGGGGATCGACCCGTCGCACGGCCTGCGGGTCGCGGTGCGCGGCGGCGGCTGCAGCGGCTTCGAGTACGCCCTCGACTTCGAGAGCGAGACGCGGCCCAACGACTGGGTGTACGACCAGCACGGGCTCAAGATTTACGTCGACGCGGTGAGCGCCCGCTACCTCGAGGGCACCACCGTCGATTACGTGCTGGGCATGAGCGGCGCCGGGTTCAAGTTCAACAATCCCCGCGCCACCGGCACCTGCGGCTGCGGCTCCTCCTTCACGGTCTGACGAGCGGCAGCTCGCGCACCTCGGTAGTCAGCGGCGCCGCCGCGGCGTTGGCAGTGCCGGCGGAATCGGCGGCATCGGCGGCATGGACAGCCCTGCCGGTGGCGGCCGCCGTCATCGGCTCCTCCTCGTTGCGGTTGCCCTCGGCCGCCCCCCTTCTCCCCACGACGAGCCGGCTGCCCGGCGTGGCGGCGCGGCGGTGCAGGATGGCGAGCCCCGCCGGCCTGCCCAGCGCCGGCGAGCGGACGATCGAGCCGAGCGTCCCGGCCTCCCTTCCCTCGTAGAGCAGAGGCACGCCCGTCGCCGGCAGCCCGTCCGTTTGCGCGTCCGGCTGCACGTCGTCGAAGACCAGCCCGCGGAGCGTCTTCTGGACGCCGCCCCGGTAGTGGATGCGCGCCACCACCTCCTGCCCCAGGTAGCAGCCCTTGGTGTAGCTTACCGCCTCCTCGGCGCCGGTCTCCTGCGGGAAGTTCGCCGGCCCGAAGTCGAGCCCGAAGCGCGGCACGCCGGCCTCGACGCGCACCGCCTCCAGCGCCGCGAATCCCACCGCCCGCACGCCGGGGCGCCCCAGCAGCGCCGCTCGGAGATCCGCCGCCCGGTCCGCCGGCGCCCATAGGGTCAGGGCCGGCACCCCCATGCGGCCGGCGCGCTGGAGCGTCACCTCGGTGCCCCCGACGGCCGCCGGCCGGTGGCCCCACGCCGCCCCCGGCAGCTCCCCGTCCGGCAGCAGCTCGGCGAGCACCGCCTCCGCCCCGGGCCCGGCCAGGGTGAGGGGCACCCGCCCGGCGAGCGGCCGCATCTCGACCCGGTCGGCGATCAGGTACTTGCCGAGGTGCCCGGCCACCGCCGCCTCGGCGCCGCCCGGCAGCTCCAGCCAGAAGCGGTCCTCCAGGGCCAGCACCGTGACGTCCGCCAGGATGCGCCCCTGCGGGCTGGTGAAGAAGCCGTAGGCGCCCTGGCCGGCCGCGAGACCCTTCACGTCGCAGGTCACATAGGCGTTCAGGAAGCGCGCCCGGTCGGCGCCCAGCATCTCCAGGCGGCTCGTCCACGACCGCTCGGCCAGGCCGCAGCCCTGGCGCAGCGCCGCATGCTCGGCAGTCAGCTCCTGGAGGTCGGCGGCGCTCACGGCAGGAAGTCTACCGGATGGAGGCCGGAGCCGCCTCACCGGCGGCTGCGGGCCCTGGGGGCCAGCGAGAGGAACCCGGGCGCACACCCTCCCTGGCACGCCGCCGCGGATAGAATCCCGCGCGTGAGCCGCATCGAACCCTTCACCCTCCCCCGGCCGCCGGACGCCGCGGGCCCGGCGGGCGCCGTGCTCCACGGCCTGGTGGACCTGCCGGACGCTCCCGGGCCGCGCCCGGTGGTGGTCATCTGCCACGGCTTCAAGGGGTTCATGGAGTGGGGGTTCTTCCCCTCCCTGGCGGCCCTGCTCGCCGCGCGCGGGTTCGTGGCCGTGCGCTTCAACCTCGCCGGCACCGGCATGCGCCCGGGCGACGAGCTGGTCACCGATCCCGCGGCCTTCCGCGACAACACCCACAGCGCCGAGGTGGCGGACCTGATGCGGGTGCTGGCGGCGGTGGCCGATGGGCAGATCGCCCCGGGCCGCATCGACCCCGAGCGGCTCGGCCTCCTCGGCCACAGCCGCGGCGGCGCCGCCGCCATCCTGGCCGCCGCCCACCCGGCCTGGCGGGAGCGCTGCAAGGCGCTGGTCACCTGGGCCGCCATCGCCCGCGTCGACCGCTACTCCGCCGCGGACAGGGCGCGCTGGCGCGAGGCCGGCGAGCTGCCGGTGGTCAACGCCCGCACCGGCCAGCGGCTGGCGCTGGGGCGCGGCCTGCTGGCGGACATCGAGCGCCACGCGGACGGCGAGCTCGACGTCCTGGCCGCCGCCGGCCGCCGCCGCGCGCCGTGGCTGATCGTGCACGGCGAGGAGGACGAGAGCGTGCCGGCCTCCGAGGCCCGCGAGCTGGCGGCGCGGGCCGCCGGCCGGCACGAGCTGCTGCTCATCCCGGGAGCCGGCCACACCTTCGGCGCCCGCCACCCCTTCGCCGGCCCCACGCCCTTCCTCATCCAGGCGCTCAACGCCACCCAAACGTGGTTCCGGCGCTGGCTCTGACGGCACACCGCCGTCACCGGCCTGTCCCTCATCTGCCATGGACTTCTCCCGGCTTCTGTTCTCTAGTCGGCGGACTCGGCCGACGGCCAGGGTCGGCCCTCCAGGAGGAGGTGCCGGTGAGGGGCGAGGCGAGAGGAATCTCGATGAGATCTAGATCCGCGTTGGAACGTGCCGGCCGTGCCCGCGCGGTCGCCGGCATGGTCCTGGCGCTGTCCTGCCTCTACGGCGGCGGCTGGGCGCCCACTGGCCGCCACGCCGCGCCGCC
>JASLEW010000235.1 GCA_030150965.1 Thermoanaerobaculia bacterium
TCCTGCCGCGTCAGGCCGTCTCTTCGCCGATGTGGCTCAGCTGCCCGGCCCGCCGCTGATCGGGCTCGGTGCCGTGCCCCTCGTAGAGGGCCAGCACCTCCTCGGTCGGACCATCGGCGCGCAGGCGGCCGGCGTCGAGCCAGATGCAGCGCGTGCAGTTCTGGCGGATCGCCGCCGGGCTGTGCGAGACCAGCAGGATGGTGCTGCCGGCCTGGTGGAAGCGGCGCAGCCGCTCCTCGCAGCGGGCGGTGAAGCTGGCGTCGCCCACCGCCAGCACCTCGTCGAGGATCAGCACGTCGGGCACCCACGCCGTCGCCACCGAGAAGCCGAGGCGCGCCTGCATGCCCGACGAGTAGTTGCGGATGGGGGCGCGCACGAAGTCGCCCAGGCCGCTGAACTCCACGATCTCCTCGATCCTGGAGGCGATCTCGATCCGGCTGCGGCCGAGCAGCAGGGCGTTGAGGTAGATGTTTTCGAGCCCGGTCAGCTCGTGGTCGAAGCCGGTCCCCAGCTCCAGGATCGGCGCCACCGAGCCGCTGATGCGCGCCAGCCCGGCGGTCGGCTTGAGCACCTTGGAGACCACCTTGAGCAGCGTGCTCTTGCCGGCGCCGTTCCTGCCGACGATGCCGACGGTCTCGCCCGGCCGGATCGCCAGGTCGATGTCGCGCAGCGCCCACAGCTTCTCGTAGGAGAGGGCCCCCTTCATGAAGTGGATGGCGTACTCCTTGAGCGACGGGATGCGCTGCTTGGCGAGGCGGTAGCAGAGCGCCACGCCGCTCAGCAGCACCCGCGCGCCGGCGGCGCCGGCCGGCTCAGACATAGAACGGGATGCGGTCGCTGCTGCGGCGGAAGGCGAACGCGCCGAGCGCCAGCGCCACGGCGGTGATGCCGACGCAGACCGCCAGATGCTCGATCGGCGGGATCTTGCCGTAGTGGATGGGATCGCGGAAGACCTCGAGGATCGAGCGCACCGGGTTGAAGCGGACCACCCAGCGCACGTTGTCGGGCAGGATCGCCATCGGATAGAAGATCGGCGTCAGGTACATGAGGACGGTCAGCAGCACGCCGATCAGCTCCACCACGTCGCTGAAGAAGACCGCGAGCGGCGACAGCAGGAGCCCGGCGCCCAGGGTGAAGAGGCCGGCGAGCAGGATCGACACCGGCAGGAACAGCAGGGCCGGCGACAGGCTGTGCTCCAGGAGGATCACGATGGTGAGCGTCGGCACCAGCGCGAAGACCAGGTTGATGACCCCCGAGATCACCGTGGCGACGGGGAAGACCGCCTTGGGCACCGGCAGCTTCTGCAACAGCGGCGCGTTGCCGCGCAGGCTGTTCATCGACGCCACGATGCTCTGCGAGAAGAAGTTCCAGAACAGGATGCCGGCCAGGGCGTAGACCGGGTAGCGCGGCAGGTTGAAGCGGAACAGCCGGCTGAACACCAGGTAGAAGACCAGCATCATCAGCAGCGGCTGGAGCATCGTCCAGACGAAGCCGATGACCGAGCGCCGGTAGCGCACCTTGAGCTCCCGCGCCACCAGGGTGAGCACGAGGTCGCGGTAGCGGAGGATGTCGCGCATCGTGGTCGAGGCTGGCTGGGTGGCGGATCGCGGGCCGGCGGGTTGGCAGGCGGCGGGGGTACCGGTGGACGCTGGAGCTTAGCAGGTTTCAGCCCGGCCCGGCCTCCGGGCGCCCTCCTGGCGCTCCTGCCCCTCCCGCCCTCCCTTCCGACATCGTCGCTGCCGCCACCCCCTTCGCCCCTTCCAATGCTGCGCCCAGGGCGGCGGCCCGCGCACGCAGGCCGGCACGCCGCGCGGCGCCCGGCGTCACCACCGCCAGGAGGGAGCAGCCCAGCCGGCGCAAGGTGCCGCCGGCCAGGAGAGCCCGCGCCGCCCGCCGCGCCGCCGCCGGGCCGCCGCGCTTGCCGGCCCAGCGCACGAGGTCGGTCCACAGCAGCTCCAGGTGCTGCGCGCCCGGGGCTGTCGGGCTGCCGGCTTCGCCGCCTCCGGCCGCCGCGGCTGCAACGCCGGTGGCTGCCGGGGCTGCGACGCCGGTGGCTGCCGCCGCGTCCGCGGCCTTGACCGGGCCGGCAGTCACGGCGGAGTCGGAGCCGACGGAGCCGGAAAAGAGAGCAGGGCCGATGGCGCCGGGGGAGCGAGAGCCAACGGCGCCGGGGGATTCAACAGCGCCGGGCGGGCCAACGGACCCGGGAGAGCCCTGGCCGCCGCCGGCCGGCGCCCCCTCGCCCGCGATGGTGGCGCCGTGGTGGTGGACCACCCGCAGCCCGGGCAGGATGGCGACCTCCCAGCCGGCGTCGCGCGCCCGCAGGCAGAGGTCGAGGTCCTGGGCGTAGAAGGCGAAGCGCTCGTCGAACGGCCCGACCTGCTCCCAGGCGGCGCGGCGCACCGCCATCGCCGCCCCGGTCACCCAGGCGACGGCGCCGGCGCCCCTGCCGCTGCCGCTCGCCGGCCGCAGCCGGCGCCACGGCGGGACCCTGCCCAGGAGCGCCGGCAGGCCGCTCGCCAGCGCCAGGAGCCAGAGCGCCGTCGGCTCGCCGCCGCCGCTCCACTGCGGCGTGCCGTCCGGGTAGCGCAGGGCGCCGCCGGCGATGCCCAGGCGCGGCGCCGCGGCGAAGGCCGCCGGCAGCGCCGCGAGGCCCGCCGGCTCGACCTCGGTGTCGCTGTTGAGCAGCAGCAGCAGCTCGCCCGCCGCCGCCGCCATCCCCCGGTTGGCGGCGCGGGTGAAACCGGCCCGCTCTCCGAGCCGCAGCAGGCGCACGCGCGGGAAGCGCTCCGCCACGGCCTCGGCGGTGCCGTCGCTGCCGGCGTCGTCGACCAGCACGACCTCCATGCTGGCGAGCTCCGGCCGGGCGGCGGCGGCGGCCAGCGACGCCAGGCAGGCCAGGGTGAGGCGCCGGGTGTTGCGGCTGGGGACGACGACCGAGAGCGGCGGTGCCGGCGCCTTCACGCCACCCCTGCGGTCTGCGCCGCGCCCACACCGGCGGCGCCGGCCGCGCCGCCCCCGCCGCCCGCGCCGATCGCCTCGAGGCGGCCGACCACCCGCCGCGCCGCCGCCTCCCAGCTCCAGCGCGCCGCCATCTCGCGCGCCGCCGCCTGGCCGCGCTCCCTTCCCTCCTCGCGGTGCTCGTAGAGGTGGCGCAGCAGGAAGCGGAGGTGCTCGGGGTCCGGGTCGGCCCAGCGGAAGCCCGCGTAGTAGGGGCACTTGGCGACCGCCGGCACCAGGCGGCGGACGGCCAGCGGGTAGGCGATCGAGGGCTTGACGAACTCCTGGTGCGCTCCCCAGTCGGTGGCGATGGCCGGCAGGCCGCAGGCCATCGCCTCCATCAGCGGCATGTTCCACCCCTCGCCCCGGCTGACCGAGACGAAGGCGTCGGCCGAGCGGTAGAGCGCGCCCAGCTGATAGTGCGGGAACTCCAGGTTGAACAGGTAGGAGATCCGGCCGCCGCCGCGGCGCAGGCCGAGGCGCCGGATCTCCTCGGTCAGATGGAGGCCCGGGTCGCGGTTGATCACCTTGCACACCAGCCGCACCGGCTCGCCGGCCGAGAACGCGTCGTTGAACGCGCGCAGCAGCAGGCTCGGCTCCTTGCGCTCGCCCCATTCGAACAGCGCCAGGAACACGAACTCGCCCGCCGGATTGGGGAACGACTGGATCCGGGTGTGGAAGTAACGGCCGTCGACGCCGAGCGGCACGATGTGCACCGGCCGCTTGAGGCCGCTCGCCAGGAAGCCCTGGCGGTTGAACTCGGAGGGCACCCAGACCTCGTCCATCCGGTTGGCCTGCCGCACCCACTCCCTGGGGAAGCCGTCCACCTCCAGCATGGTGTAGCCGATCCTGTAGCGCCCGCGGTTGCGCGCGAAGACGTCGCCCTGGGCGTAGACCACCGCCACCTCGGGCGAGCGCGGGACGTCGCGCTGGCCGATCACGTTGAGCCGGTAGTCGCCGCTCGATGCGGGCTCGGCCAGCGGGAAGACCGTTTGCGGGCCGTAGACGTAGCGGTACGCCACCTCGACGCCCTGGCTGTCGAGCGCGCGCAGCATCTCGCGGCAGCTCATCGCATAGCCGGTGGGGAAGTTCATGATCGACTGCCACAGCACCCGGTGCCGGTAGCGGGCGGCGAGCGCGGCCTGCCACTTGCGGCGGAAGATCTCGCGGCTGCCCTGGAAGAGCCGCATCATCGCCGCGGTGTCGTCCTGGGTCGAGCCGTGCTCGTTGTGCACCAGGGTGACCTCGCCGCACATCACGGTCCTAAAGCCGGCCTGCCGCGCCCGCAGGCAGTAGTCGGTGTCCTCGAAGTAGCTCTCGAAGTCGAGCGCCAGGCCGCCGACCGCCGCCAGCACCTCGTGGCGGATGTAGGCGCAGGCGAAGACGATCCCCTCGACCTCGGTGATGGCGGTGTGCTGGCCGATGTCGCGCTCCAGCGCGCCGATCTGCTGACCCCAGACGGTATCCGGCATGATGTAGGTGCCGGCGTGGAGCAGCCGGCCGTCCGGCAGCACCAGGCGGCAGCCGGCGATGCCGACGTCGGGGGCGGAGCGGGCGCAGGCGCGGAGCCGCGGCAGCCAGTCGCGCTGGGTGAGCTCCAGGTCGTTGTTGAGCAGCACCACGTCCGAGCCCGGCGCGGCGGCCAGCGCCGCGTCGATGCCGGCGTTGTTGCCGCTCACGAAGCCGAGGTTCCGCGGCAGGGTCAGGGTGCGCACCCAGCTCAGGGCGGCGAGCCGCCCCGGCGTCTCGTAGGTCGAGCCGTTGTCCACCACCACCACCACGGCGCCCCCGAGGTAGGTGGCGGCGAGCGTCCGCACGCAGCCCTCGGTGAGCTCCCAAATGTTACAGGCGAGGACGA
>JASLEW010000293.1 GCA_030150965.1 Thermoanaerobaculia bacterium
GCGAGCCAGGCGGCGCGCTGCCAGGGCGCTGCTCGTGCCGGCGTGGCGCCGCGGCCTGCCCTGGGCCGCCGCCATCGGGGTGGCGGGCGAGCTGTTCCTGCTCGGCGTCCGCTACCAGCCGGCGGTGAGCCCGAGGCTCGACCTCGCGCCGCCGCCGGCCCTGGCCTTCCTGGCCGGCCAGGCGCGCGCCGCCGCGGCCCCCTTCCGCGCCGCCGCCGCCGGCCGCGACCTGCACGCCAACCTGGGAGCGCTGTACGGCCTCTGGGACCCGCGCGGCAACGAGCCGATGCGCCCGGTGGCGGCGGCCCGGCTGACCGCCCGGCTGCTCGATCCGGCGCAGCCGGTGAGCGATCAGCTGGCGCTGCGCCTGCCGGCGGGCGGCCCCGGCGCGGGCCTCGACGCCCTGGCGCTGCGCTTCCTGCTGCTCGGCCACGGCAGCCGCCTGCCGCCCCCCTGGCGGCTGGCCTTCGACGGCCGGGGCGGCCGGGTGTGGGAGAACCCGCGGGCGCTGCCGCTCTTCTTCCTGCCTCGCGAGGTCGTCGAGGTGGCCGACGACGCGGCGGCGCTCGACCGGGCGCTCGGCGAGCCCGACCTTGGCGCGCGCGCCTATCGAGCCCGGGCGGCAGGGATGGAGGAGGGACCCCGGCTGGCGGGCCGGTCCGCCGATGGGGCGGCTTCTGTCCAGGCAGGCCAAGTGCTCTCCATCCGTGCACGGTCGAACGGCTTCGCCCTGCGCGTGATCTCACCCACCGGCGGTACCGTGGCCTCCAGCGTCAGCTACGCTCCGGGCTGGCAGGTGGCCGTGGACGGCGGCGCTTGGAATCCTGCGCTGGAGGTGGACGGGGGTTTCCTTGGTTTCACCGTGGCACCCGGCGAGCACCGCATGCGCCTCGCTTATCGCCCACTGGGCTGGGTTATCGGCTTGTGGCTCGCCGCCCTGGCCGCAGGCACGGTCGCCGCACGCTGGATCGCTGGAAGGAGAAGGAAGCCGTCCGCTCCTGGAGCCGCGGCGCGGGCCAGCGAGCGGTGGCTGAAGATCCTGGCCACCGACCGCCGACGGCTGGAGGATCGTCAGCGTTAGCCCTGCCCGCCGCCCGGCCGGCCGCCGGCCTCAGCCGCCGGCCGACAAACAACCACCGGCGTCCAGCCGGCGGCGGGGCAGACGGCTGCCGGGCCTCAGCCGGCGGCCGGCTTGCGGGAGCGCGGGGCCCGCTTCGGCTTGGCCGCGGCGCCGCCGCCGTCCTCTCCGCCGCCGGAGGTCTTCCTGGCGCCGCCCTTCTTGGCGCCGCCCGCGTCCTTCTTCATCGCCTCGTTGACCGCCGCCACGAAATCGTCGCTCAGGATGTCCTGCGGCCCCCAGATCGGGTCGCTGATCATGTGGATGCCCAGCCACTTGTGGCGGTGGTGGATGTCGCAGAGCACCCACAGGTTGTCGGCGCTGTGGTCCACCCACTCCTTGACCTCCTGCGCCGAGAGCTTCTTGCCCTTGGGATAGGTCTCCGGATGCCGCGCCTGGAGGTGCGGCAAGACGGTGCGGTTGAACTTGTCGGGGTCGATCGCCTCGGCCAGCGCCCACTCGATGACGTGATGGTGGGTCTCCATCGCGCGCGCGCCGTAGGGGTTCAGCTTGGGGTCGGCGCTCTTCTGCGCATCCTTGAGGATGGAGTAGGTGACGCCGCAGATCAGGCAGGGGAGGTCGAGCTGCTTGGTCAGATGGTCGTGCACCTTCTTGTAGGCGGGCGACTCGGAGCGCGGCGGATGCGCCGGATAGAACGCCCGCTCGTCGAGCGACCGGCGGTTCTCGTGGATCTGGCGCAGGCGCTGCTTCTTGTCCTGCACCACCACCTGCTCCTCCAACAGGTCGCGGGTGCTGTCGTCGACCTCCACCTTCGCCTTGTGGGCTTTTCCAGCGGCCATGCGCGCTCCTTTCGGGGATGCCGGGATCACTTTTCCTTAGCATTTTACTACGCTTGGCGGACCCCGCTTCTGACCCGGCGCCGCGTCCCGCGTCCCGCTCCCGTTCCCGAGCGCCGTGACGGCCGGGCGGCGGACGCGGCGGTTGACGGCGGCCTCCCTCGGCCGCGCCGGTCAGTCGCTGGTCCGCAGCGCCCGCGACAGGTTGCGCAGCCCCTGCGCCACGTCCTCGTGGCGCACCGCGAACCCCAGCCGGAAGTGGCGCGGCTGGTCGAAGAACCGGCCGGGCACGATCGACGTCTCCAGCCGGCGCAGGCGGTCGTGGAGCGGCTGGCTGTCCTCCTCGTGCCGCAGGCGGGGGAAGACCATCATGGTGTGCGGCGGCAGCACCGCCTCCAGAAGGTCGCCGTGCTCGGCCAGGAAATCCCGCGCCAGGCGCCAGTTGGGAGCGAGGATCGAGTGGGCGCGCGCCGCCAGGCGCCCGAGCTGGCGGAAGGCGGCGAGGGCCAGGGCGTCGCTCGGCATCGAGTGCGTGGCGGCCATGAGGTCGTTGATCCGCCGCATGCGCTCAGCAAGGTCGGGCGCCGCGAGCACCCAGCCGCAGCGCAGGCCGCTCAGGCCGTAGCACTTGGTCAGGCTGGCCGTGGCCACGACGTTGGCGCCGAGGTGCACGTGGCTGCGCGGCGCCCCGCCGCCCCAGATGTCCTTGTAGACCTCGTCCACCAGCACCGCCGCGCCGGCCTCGCCGGCGATCCGCGCCACCTCGGCCACCGCCTCCGGCGGGGCGAGCGCGCCGCTGGGGTTGTGCGGGTTGGTGAGCACCACCAGCCGGACCCTGCCGCCGCCGCCCCCGGCCCCCGCCCCGCCGCCGGCGAGCGCTGCCCGCACCTCGCCGGGGTCCCAGGCGTAGCCGCTCTCGAAGCGGCGCTGGAAGCGGCGCAGCCGTGCCCCGACCCACGACAGGGCGGCGAGCAGCGGCTCGTAGGTCGGCTGCTCGATCAGCACCTCGTCGCCGGGCTCGACCAGGGTGGCGAAGGCGAGGAAGTTGGCCCCCGAGGTGCCGGGCGCCGTCACCACCCGCGCCGCGCTCACGCCGTAGCGCTCGCCGATCGCCTCCAGGAGCGGCCGGTAGCCCTCGTGGTTGGGGCCGTTGACCTGGAGGTCGGAAGGGGCCAGCTCCAGGTCCTCGGTCGCGCAGCCGAGCAGGCCGCTGTTGGCCAGGTTGTAGCGCGCCGCGGCGTGCTGCTTGGCCCAATGCATGTAGACGCTGCCGCGGGTGCGCATGGTCTCGTTCCTGGTCCGGATCCCTATCAGTTGGGGGACGGGGTGAGCGCGGCTCCGGCCGCCCGCCGCTCCCGCCGGCGGGCCGCGGCGCGCCAGCCATAGTAGACCGGGATGCCCGCCAGCAGCACCGCCGTGCCCAGCCAGGCGTCGCCGGCCTCGGTGACGAACAGGTTGACCACCAGCACGATGCCGAAGAGGGTGAAGACGATCGGCACCCACGGGTAGCCCGGCGTCGGGAACGGCCGCGCCGCGTCCGGGCGGGTGCGGCGGAACACCAGCAGGGCGGCGCCGGCCAGGGCGAAGAAGATCCAGTCGGCGAAGACGGCGTAGCTCAGCAGCCGCTCGTAGCTGCGGCTGAGAGCGAAGCCGGCGGCCAGGACCCCCTGCAGCAGGATGGCCGCCACCGGCACGCGGAAGCGCGGGCTCAGCCGGGCGAGGACGCGGAAGAACAGGCCGTCGGCCGCCATCGCGTAGTAGACCCGCGGCGCGGTCAGCAGGGCCAGGTTGAGGAACCCGAAGGTGGAGACGATCACCAGCGCGCCGATGGCGTTGCCGCCGAAGCGGCCGAGGACGCGCGCCGCCGCGTCCGCCGCCGGCGTGCGGCTGGCGGCGAGGACCGGCGCGGTCAGCACGTGCAGGTAGGCCAGGTTGGCGCCGACGTAGAGCACGATCACCAGCACCACGCCGATGAGGATGGCGCGCGGCAGGTTGCGCTCCGGCTCCCTGACCTCCTCGGCGACGAAGTTGACGTTCTGCCAGCCGCCGTAGCAGAACATGGCCGGCACCATGCCGGCGAAGAAGACCGACAGCAGGCCGAGCCCCGCGGCCCCCGGCGGGGTGAACGGCCGCAGCGTCAGCCCCGAGGAGTGGGCGAGGGTGAAGACGCCGCCGATGAGCGCCGCCAGCACCAGCATCTTGGCGCCGGTGATGATGTTGATCACCAGCGCCCCGGGCCGCACGCCCAGGGCGTGGAAGCCGGCCAGCAGCAGCAGGATCGCCGCCGCCAGGTAGGAGACGAGCCCCGGCCGCAGGCCGGTCAGCTGCACCAGGTACTCGGCGAACGCCACCGCCACCGCCGCCGTCGCCCCGGACTGCACGATCAGCATCAGCGACCAGCCGTGGAGGAACGCCACCAGCGGATGGAACGCCTCGCGGAAGAAGGCGTACTGGCCGCCGACCCGCGGCACCACGGTGGCGAGCTCGGCGAAGACGAAGGCGCCGAGCATGGCGATGGCGCCGCCCGCCACCCACACGCCGACGATCAGGAACGGCGTATGGACCTTCTGCGCCACCACGTAGGGATTGATGAAGATGCCGGAGCCGACGATGCCGCTGACCACGATCATCGTGGCGTCGAAGAGGCCCAGGCGCCGCGCGAAGCCGGGGCGCTCGGCCGGCGGGGCGGCGACGGCGGGGACCTGTGACATCGGCGACGCGATACTACACCGCCGGCCGGGACCGCCGTGCCCCGGGTCTCCCGCCGCGCGCCTCCCCCCGCTCCGCCGCCGGGCCCACCCCGGGCGCGGCGGGGGAGGGCGGTGCCGCTGGAGCGCCGTCGGAGCATCGTCTGCGGAATCCGGTGGAAAAGTCGCGTCCCGAGGACGCCGCCTCGTGCGACCCGCGCGAGGATGCCTTGACCCCCTATAGGGGGTGGTTTACCATCCAACATGTCCCATGACAATCCCGTGACGCCCGCCGAGACTTTCGAGGCCTTCCTCGCGGGCATGAGTCCGCAGCTGAAGCGCCACCTGGCGCTCTACCACATCCCCGTCGCCGACGCCGAGGACGTGCTGCACCAGGCCCTCCTGGCCCTCCTCTGTCGATGGGACTCGATCCGCGACCCGGAGAGATGGCTCCTCGGCACCCTGAGCCGTCACTGCCTGATGTACTGGCGCACCCGCCGCCGCCGGCTCTACTCGGCGGTGGACGGCGCCATCCTCGAATGGCTGGCCGGGCCGCAGGCGCCGGCGCAGGAGCGCTGCGATCTGCTGGCCGATCTGCGGCACATGGTCGGGCGCCTGCCGCCGCGCTGCCGCACGCTGCTCGAGCTGCGCTTCCAGCTCGGCTACGACGCGGGCGAGGCGGCGCGCCATCTCGGCTACCGCGGCTCCAGCATGGCCAAGGTGACCAACCGGTGCCTCGCGGCGCTCACCCGCGAGATGCTGCAGGCGGCTTCCCCCGGCGCCCCCGCCGCCGCCGGCGCGATGAAGGTGCGGACGCGGCGGCGCACCCCCGCCGCCGAGGCCGTGGCGCCGGAGCCGCTGCCCCCCCTGCGGCAGCGCCGGCGCTGAGCCGCGCTCACCGCCGCCGCCGGCGCCGAGGATCCGCTGAGAGAAGCTCCGCATCTGCTGCCCCACGCCGAGCGCCTGGTGCGCCGGGTGGAGGGGCTGGAGGCGCCCCTGGTGGAGATCTGGGGCTGGCCGGGCAGCGGCAGCGCGGCGGTGCTGCACGCCCTCACCGCCCTGCCCGGCGCCGCCGGCCTCACCCTCGCCGACCTCGCCGACGACGCGGCGCTGCGGCAGGCCCTGGCCGCCGCCGCCACGGCGCGGCTGCTGGTGGCGGCGGGGGATCCCGGCGACCGCCTGGGCGTCCTCGTCCGGTCCCTGCGGCCCGGCCAGCAGCTGGTCTTCGCCAGCACCCGGCGCCATCGCGATCCGGCGCTGCCGGCGGCGCTCATCCCGCCGCAGGAGCTGCTCCTCACCGTGCCCGAGGTGGCCCGCCTCTGCCACCTGCTGAGCGGCCGCCAGCCGGCGCCCAGCGTGGCGCTCGCGCTCTGGCGGGCGAGCGACGGCTGGTACCGGCCGCTGCGCCTGGCGCTCGACGCCACCGGCGGCGTGGGCCTCGACGCCGCGACCGCCGACCAGCTCCTGGAGCTGGCGCCGGTGCGGTACTTCCTGCGCCACGAGGTGATCGACGCCCTGCCGCCGGACGACCGCCTGCAGCTGCTCGACGCGCCCCGGCAGCGCCCCGCCGTGCCCGCCCCGCCTCCCGCCGGCGCCCCGGCGGCCCCCCCGGCTCCGCAGGCCGCCGGCTGGCGGGTGGTGGAGGAGCTGGGCCTGTGGGTCGAGGGCAGCCACCACGATCGGCTGCC
>JASLEW010000311.1 GCA_030150965.1 Thermoanaerobaculia bacterium
GCCGCGGGCGGCGGCGCGCCGGATCCTCGACGACGCGCTGCTGCTGGGCCTCGGCTGCGTGCCGCCGGTCGCCGCGACCGCCCTCCTCCTGCCGGTGGCCGCGGTGCCCCTGGCGGCCGCGGCCCCGCTGCTGGCGGCGGCCGGCGCCGCGGCGTTGCGCCGCCCGCCGGGGGCACGGCTCGATGCGGCGGGCGAGCTGCTGGTCGAGGGGCTGCTCCTCTCCGCTCTGCTCGCCCTCGTGCCCTGGACCGGCGCGGCCATGCTCGCCGCGGCGCCGCTCGCCCTGCGTGCCGCGGCCCGGCGCGAGCGCCGGCGCAAGGTCAGCCTCTGGCTGGAGCGCCATCACCTCGCGGCCGGCGACCCGCTGTCGTGGAGCGGCGGTTGATCCGCCGATGACCCGCCGATGATCCGGTGCCAGGGCGTCACCTTCGCCTACCGGCCGCGCCAGCCGGTCCTCACGGGCGTCGATCTCGCGCTGCCCGCCGGCCTCACCCTGCTGGCCGGCCCCAACGGCTGCGGCAAGAGCACCCTGCTGCGGCTCTGCGCCGGCATCGACGCTCCCGATGCCGGCCGCATCGAGATCGGCGGCCACGACCTGTGGACCGCCGAGGTGGCGGCGCGCGCCGATCTGGCCTTCGTGCCCGAGCAGCCGGACCTCACCCCCTACGCCACCGTCGGCGAGATCCTCGCCCTGGTCTGCCGCCTGCGCGGCGAGCCGGCGGCGAGCGCGGGGGTGGCCCTCGCCGCCGCCGGTCTGGGGGGTTCGGCGGCGGCGGGCGCCGGCCAGGGGAGCGCCGGCGGCCTCGCCCAGCGCTCCGTGCGCGAGCTGTCGCTCGGCCAGCGCCGGCGCGCCGTCCTCGCCGCCGCGCTGATCGGCGCTCCCGGCCACCTGCTGCTCGACGAGCCCCTCGAAGCGATGGACCGCGGCGCCCGCGACGGGATCCTGGCCTGGATCGCCGCCCGCCGCGCCGCCGGCGCCACGCTCGTGGTGTCGTCGCACGACCTGGAGCCGCTGGCGCCGCTCGCCGACCGCGCGCTCACCGTGCGCCAGGGCCGCTGCCTGCTGCTCGAGCCGCTGCCGGCGGAGCCCGCCGCCAGGCTCGAGAGGCTCGAACGCCTCGCGCGCGGCGAGGCGTGGTTGTGACGAGGGGCGAGCCGCGGCGGATCGGATCTCGGATCGACCGGCCGCGGCTCGCGAGACCGCGGAGGCGGTGGCTCGGCTGCTCATCCAAGAGAGCCACCAGCCGGCGCGCGGGGAGGACACCCGTCGGGATCCTGCCGGAGTCCGAGGGGTGCCTCAGGCGTCAAGCCCGCCTCAGCGCATGCCCGGCCTGGCCGAGCCCACGACCTTGCCCTGGAGGTCCTTGGCCATCGAGAGGTGCTCCTGGAGCGTCGGCAGGGTGGTCGAGGCAAACTGCCGCACGGCCGGGTCGGAAGCCCGCTTGGCCTCGCGGTCGAAGTCGCCCACGTCCTTGACGTGGTCCTTGACCATCATCTCGGTGTAGGCGCGGTCGAACCGCTCGCCCGACAGCTGGTCGAGGCGCTTGATCTCGCCGCGGGTCTTGCGGTCGAGGCCGGAGGGCAGCACGATCCCCTTGGTCGAGGCCATCCGCCGCAGCTCGTCGTTGGCGCGGGAATGGTCGTCCACCATCCGCTGGCCGAAGTTGCGCACGTCAGGGCTAGACGCCTTGGCCACCGCCAGCTTGCCCAGCTCCACCTCGGCCATGCCGCCGCGGGCCGCATCCATCACGAACTCACGGTCGCGCGGCGCCAGCGCCTCGCCCGTCCCGGCGTCCATGCGCCCGGTCATCCCGGGACTCGACATGTCGCCGGCATTCGGCGGGTTGGGCTCATGGGTGGCCATGCCCTGCCCCAGCGCCGGTACCGCGAGAAACGTCGCCAGCACCGCACAGGAGAGCGAGAAGTAGGGTCGTACCAGGTTGCGCATGATGGTTCTCCTTCCTAGTGGCGGGATCTCTCTTCCAGCCCCCGCAGGCCGCACCGCCGAGGCGGGCGGGAGGAGGCAGGGCTGGCAGCCTCCTTGGTCATGAATTAGGGCAAGAACAGTGCCAGGACCGGCCGCAACACCGGCCGCCCTTCAGTCGTCCGCCGGCGCGCCGTCCTTGATCACGAAGCGCGCCTCGAGCCGCGCCACCTCGGAGGCGAGGCCCGCCTGCCGCACGGAGCGCAGGACCTCCTCGAAGTCCTTGTAGGCGGCCGGCGCTTCGTCGAGCGGGTAGACGCGGGTGTTGGTGAGGATGTCGCGCTCGGCAAACGAACGGTCGATGGCGGCCTGGTCGAGCTGGCGCAGCGCCTGCCTGCGCCCCAGCGCGCGCCCGGCGCCGTGATTGACGCTGTGGCAGGCCAGCGCCGCGCCGGGGTCGGCGACCATCACCGCCGAGCCCGCCTGCGGGTTGCCCGGCAGCAGGATCGGGTGGCCGGTGGCGGCGAAGGGCGTCGCGGCCAGCTCCGGGTGCCCGGCCGGGAAGGCGCGGGTGGCGCCCTTGCGGTGCACCCACACCTCCCGGCCGTCCTGCCGCTCGCGGCGCGCGATGTTGTGGCTGATGAGGTAGACCAACCGCCCCGTGACGCCCGGGAACACGCCGGCGAACGCCTCCAGCACCAGGGAGTTGATCAGCAGATGGTTGACGGTCGCGAAGTTGGCCCCGAGCGCCATGTCGTCGAGATAGCGGTCCGCCTCCGGCGTGCCGAGCGGCGCATGGACGAGGTGCGGGTCGCCGGCCGGCAGCGGCAGGCGCAGGCGCGCGAAGTGGTGCCGCAGGTCGCTGAACTGCCCCTGGGCCAGGTCGTGGCCGAAGCCGCGCGAGCCGCAATGCGAGAGGAACGCCACCCGGCCATCGTGCAGGCCGAAGGCCGCCGCCGCGCGCTCGGCGCGGGCCGCGGCGCCCGGCGCCGCGCCGCCACCCGGCCCGACGTGCACCACCTCGCACTCGCCGAAGTGGTTGCCGCCGCCGTAGGAGCCGAGCTGCCCGATCTTCTCGGCGAACCGCTCCCAGCGTCCGCCGGCGCGCAGCTCCTCCAGCCGCCGGCGCAGCGCGCCGGCGCTGCCGTCATGCCCGGTGTGGCGCCAGTCCTCGCAGCGCGCCGGCCAGTCGGCGGCGATGCCGAGCGCGGCACAGACCGCGGGCGTCGCCCCCTCGGTCACCACCTCCTCGCCCAGCCCCGCGTCCACGCGCCGCGCCAGGCGCACGCTGCGCTGCCCCTTGCCGGCGCCGGTCGGGACGCGCTGGGCGATCTCGCGGATCAGCTGCCGGCGCACCGTCCGGTCCGCGATCTCGCCGGCCGGCAGGTCGAGCTGCAGCAGGCTCATCGAGCACTTGATATCGACGCCGACCGGTCCCGGGTAGATGTGACTGGGCGAGGCGAGCACGCAGCCGACCGGCGCGCCGTAGCCGCGGTGCGCGTCCGGGTTGAGCACCACCTGCGACACCCCCGGAGCCAGGCGGGCGTTGACCGCCTGCTGCAGGCAAACCTCGTCCAGGCCGTCGCGGATGGCCGCGGTGCCGATCACCTGCACCGGCGACAGCCGCCGCTCGCCAACCGGCAGCAGGGCGGTGGCCTCGCCGGTCGGGATGAGCTGGAAGGGCCGGCCCTCGGCTTTCTCAGAGGACATGATGCGATCGCCTTTCGCCGCGCCGCCGCTCGCCGCCAATTGCCGCCGCCCGCCGCACCCTCCGCGGAGACGGACACTCGGCCGGCGCGCGCCGCCGTACCGGAGGTACTTTATCGTGCCGTGCGATAAGGGGAGAGAGCGTGCGATCTCCCGCCCGGCACCGCGGCCCGGCTCCGCGGCGAAGGTTGGCGCGAAGCGCCCTGGCCGGCGCCCCTCGCGATGCCCACGGCGGGGGACGTCTCTCCGTGGGCCGGATGGCGCACTTTGGTAGGTGGGGCCGCCCACGATCGCTTGTCAAACTTTAGAAAGGGAGGATTGCATGAAGGGAAGAGTCACGCTGTCGTTCCTTGCCGTGCTGCTGTGCATCGCAGCCGCCGCGAGCGCCGCGGCGCCGGTGGCGGCCGATTCGCCCGCCACCTGCACCGCCAGCCTGTCGACGCTGGACGGCGCGCTGCCCGGCCTCGCCCCCCAGGTCACCTTCCTCGCCGCCACCTGCGGCCCCTGCAGCACCAGCCCATGCCAGAACGTGCCGCTCCACACCGGCTGCTACATCGGCATCAACCAGGGTTTCGGCACCTGCCAGAACGTCTACGGCAACTTCTGCTCGGACAAGCCGCTGCAGTCGCAGTGTCAGTGCTGGAACGGCCCCCTGCCATAACCGCCTGAGCCAAGGGTCCCCGCGGCGGCCCGCGGCGGCGCCAGGACAGGCGGCGGCGGTCGAGCCCCGCACCCTGCGCCGCCGCAGCCGCGGCCCTGCTCCACCCGCGCAGATTGCGCCTGGCTCGCGATCGCGTGGGCTACACTCACCTCACCGTGAAAGCTGAGTTCTCGTGGCGCGCGGCACTCGGCACCCGCAACCACCCGGCAGGAACGGGATCCGGCAGCACCTGGCGGCGATGGGGCATCGTGGCGACGGCTGCTGTGCTCGATTTTCAGTAGCTTCGGCGGCCTCGAGTACCGGGCTGAGGGCGGGAGGCTCAGCCTTTCGCGCGCGCGTAGATGCTGGAAGGCATCGCCGCCGACCTCCAGCCGGCGGTCCGCGACTGCCCACCCCCCGCTCCATCGCCACTGCTCACCGCGCCACCAGACTTGCGGCCGTCACCGGCACCCACTACGAAGGAGGGCTCTGGCTCGGCAGCTTCGCCGTCTATCTCACCTCCGGTCGCGGCCTCACCGCTGGCACCGAGCCGCCGCAGGCGCGCCTGGCGCGCCTGGCGCGCCACCCTGAGCATCGGTACCGAGAGGGCCGACAGGGGCTCGGCACCCGCGCACCGCCGAAGCAACATGCTCGCACCTATGGCGGGCAGTAAGGCAGTCTATTCCACCTGGAAGAGGTACGCACCCGCCGGCCACGGCACTTGCCGCAAGACCGGGTGATCCGCGCTCCGGAGCCAACGCCTCGCCGCTCATCTTCCTCGCCGCCGTCGATGCGCCGTCGCCTGAAGGCCACCAACAGACTGCATGGTAAACTTCCTCCAGGGAGAGGATTGTCATCACAGCTTCTCGGACCCGGAACACGGTAAGATCACGAGACTCGCGGGCATCGCGAGCCCTAAAGCTTCGAGCCCGAGCCGGACGGGGTCGAGATGCTGGTGGAACACCGCTTGCGGCTGTGACCCCGGAGGACCCTAGCATCCGTCGGGCTGCAGCCTCCAGGGAGTCTGCTGAAGTGGATACAGTTAGCCCCGAAAAGCGGTCGGCCATGATGGCAGCCATCCGTGGAAAGGACACCACGCCTGAGCTACGTGTCCGCCGCGCTGCTCATGCACTCGGCTATCGCTTCCGGTTGCATCGGCGTGATCTCCCTGGCTCACCTGATCTTGTGTTCCCAGGGCTCCGGAAGGTCATTCTGGTCCATGGTTGCTATTGGCATCGGCATGCAAGCTGTCGGTTTGCCTACACACCCAAGTCGAATACAGCCTTCTGGGAGCACAAGTTCGCGGGCAACATGGAGCGGGACCGGCATGCTCTGTCAGAGCTCCAACAACTGGGTTGGGATCCTATGGTAATCTGGGAATGCACAACCTATGATTTTGACGACCTGAAGAGGCAAATCACTTCGCATCTGCGGCTATGTGGGGAGCGATGAGCAGGAACTCTACAATCCGTGCCGCGAAGCTTCGTCGCATTCGAACAGGGGCGCAGCCACGCACGCTTGAGCTCTGCTCGGGCTGTGGAGGCTTGTCGCTCGGGCTGGCCGCCGCCGGCTTCAGCCTCCAGGCGCACGTCGAAAATGATTTGAGTGCAGCACAGACGTACGCTCTCAACTTCAAGTCACCGGCGGGAATGCCGCCAGCAAAGTGGGAGACGCCGAGAGACATGGTCGAACAGAGTGTCGAGGAAATGATACAGGACCTCGGACTTGCTTCGCCGACCACCGAGACTTTCGATGTGCTTGCTGCCGGGCTTCCCTGCCAGGCATTTGCTCGCATAGGACGCTCGAAACTGCGCTCCCTGTCCGGGGATGACGAAGCCTACCGGAATGATCCACGAGCCCGCTTGTATGAGCGCTTCCTCGAGTTGGTCGACGCTGTCCAGCCGGTCGCAATTGTCATCGAGAACGTCCCGGATATCTTGAATTTCGGCGGTCATAACGTTCCAGAGGAGATCTGCGAGACACTTGATCTGTCGGGGTATCGAACTCGCTACACCTTGCTGAACGCAGCCTTCTATGGCATACCCCAGATGCGCGAGCGCCTTTTCCTCGTCGCCATCGATCGATCGCTGGGCATAGAGCCCAGCTTTCCTAATCCGACATGTATTGTCGACCTGCCTGCAGGCTATGAAGGTTCGCGCACGTTTGCACTCAGGCACGTTCCGGCAACGGCATCGCGGTTCCTGCCAATCCCGCGACCGGCCGCGGGGCTACCGGATGCCGTGTCGGTCCGGGAAGCCCTGGCCGATCTTCCCTATATTTCAGATCACTTTCGCGATCCTCCTTCGATGCGACGTCGAAGGCTCGCAGACGAATTGCCGTATCGCACCTATTCTGGCCTGAGCAACTATGCGTGCCTCATGCGCGAATGGCCTGACTTTGAGACAGGCAGATTTGTCACTGGCAACGTCGTAAGGCTCACGCCTCGGGACTTTCGGATATTTCGCAGAATGCCTTTTGGCGCCGACTATCCGCATGCGTTGCGAATCGCAGAAGATCTCTTTGCCGAGAAGCTGACTGCCGAGCCGATTCCGCTGCGGCCAGGGAGCAACGCGTGGAAGGAGCTGCGCAAGCTGTTTGTACCGCCCTATGACCCGGCAAAATTTCCTAACAAATGGTGGAAACTTGAGCCGGCGCTCCCTTCGCGAACGCTAACTGCACATATGGGAAAGGATACCTATTCTCACATCCACTGGGACTCACGGCAACAGAGGACGATATCGGTGCGCGAGGCTGCCAGGCTGCAGTCCTTTCCGGACGGATTCCAATTCGCTGGATCGATGAACGCAGCATTCCGCCAGATCGGCAACGCCGTGCCTCCGCTGCTCGCACAAGCCATCGCCGAACAACTTCGAAAGGACCTCATGGCTGTACCTGTTGAGAACAGTGCGCGGCCGGAGGCTCCGGGCAACAAGGCTGCATGAGAAGCTGGAGGCAGGTTGCAAACGCTTGAGATCACCCCTTCCGCATCCGCGCTCATTCATTCGCTCCGCGGCATCGGCTACTCGCCGGAAACGGCCGTTGCCGATCTCATCGACAACAGCATCGCTGCCGGCGCCACTTCTGTCGATATCGACCTCGACTGGAATGATGGCGCCCCGCTCCTGGCAATTCTAGACAATGGAAGAGGACTTGATCGAGATGGCCTTGTGGCTGCGATGCGTTTTGGCGGAGCAGGTCCCCTCGTAGAACGGCCAGATGGCGACCTCGGCCGCTTCGGCCTTGGCTTGAAAACCGCATCCCTGTCGCAGTGCCGCCGGATGACCGTTGCAGGCCGCCGCAATGGCCATACCGTCTCACTTGTCTGGGATATCGACGAGGTGGCATCACGAGGGCGATGGGCAGCAAGCACGCCGGATTTTCTTCCTCCTTCATCCCTGACAGATAGGCTGGAGGGACAGCCGAACGGCACTCTCGTGATCTGGGAACAGATGGATGCCACCGGCGGTCTCTCGGGTCTGGACAAGGAGACCTTCTTCCTTCGCCTTCAGGACATTCGTGCCCACGCTGCAATGGTGTTCCACCGCTTCCTGGGCGGGGATGCGGGGCGTCTCGCCATAACAATGAACGGCAGGCCTATCCGACCATGGGATCCTTTTCTCCGCTCGCATTCAGCGACAATCACAATGTATGCCGAACGTCTGCGTCATGCAGGAGCTACGATATACGTCACACCTTATGTCCTACCTCACCGCGACCGCTTCGCAAATGATGCTGAATACGAGACCGCAGGGGGCACAGGTGGATGGGGCGAGCGGCAGGGCTTCTACGTGTATCGGGGACGGCGAATGGTGGTCGCCGGCGGCTGGCTCGGGCTTGGAGGCACGCGGGCCTGGACACGGGACGAATCGAGTCGCCTTGCGCGAATCTCTGTCGATCTCCCGCTCGGAGTCGATGCGGAGTGGCGGATCGATGTCCGAAAATCGCTTGCACGCCCGCCGGGAGCCCTGCGGGCGCAACTGACGGCGATCGGCGCCGTGTGCCGCAAGACCGCACGCGAAGTTTTCGCTTGGCGAGGCAATCGCGGCCGGAGAGAAACTGGAACGCCTGATGATGATCCGATGTGGATTGCTGATTCTCGCGGTTCGCGACTCAGTTACCACATTAGCCGCCGACACTCTGCGGTGCGCGCGGTCGCGGATCGCCTGGGCCCGAATGCAAACCTGCTTGATGGCCTGCTCGCATTGATTGAGCGGAGCGTGCCGGTGGAGCGTATCTGGCTCGATGTGTCAGAAGCCGATGGGGCAGGTGCAACCGCACTTAACGCCACAGAGATCTTGAAGCTCGCCGGACAACTCGTCGCTCTGGTTGCAGCCATGCCCGATATCGAACCTGCAAGCAAGAGATTGGAGCTTCTGCTGCGCCATCTGCCTGAGGCTTCACCTGCTCTTCGACAGTCCGTGTTGCAGATGCTGGAGACCTCCACATGAGTAACGACGCGATCCTTACGCTCACCAACATGGCGCGCCAGCTTCTGACTTCTCAGACAGCGTCTCCGCTCGACAGGATCAGAATCGAGCGCGCCGTTCAGAGTGTTGCTCCGATCGTCATGGCAATGACAGGGCATGACTTCGGAGCGGATGAGCTGGCAGGTATCGTCCGCGTTCTGGAGGCCCTCTTCGTCGTCGAGCAAGGGCCGGCTCTGGCGCTCAGAGACGTTAGACGGCCACCCGACTGGTACATAGGTGAGCGCCGGCGGCCGGGTTCGTTCATGATACGCTACCTACAGAAGCTCGCCGAAGACGGCTGGCCGGTCCGCTCTGTCGAGGAGCTTCGCGACAGTACAGCCAAGGTGTTGGAGTTGCTCGACGACCCGCGGCGCGAGGGGCCCTGGGACTGGCGTGGCCTTGTAGTGGGCGACGTTCAATCGGGGAAGACGGCGCACTATGCAGGGTTAATCAATCGGGCGGCAGACGCCGGGTATCGGGTGATCGTGGTGCTTGCCGGAATGCACAATCTGCTGCGCCTCCAGACACAACAGCGTCTCGAGGCGGACTTCCTAGGCTGGGACACCAATCCTGACTCGGCCAGCGCTGACGGCCGCCGAAAGACAGTCGGAGTTGGCTGTATTCCCCCCCGGCTGATCGTCGACAGCCTGACCGTTGCTGTTCCGAACGGGGACTTCAGCCTCCGGGTCGCCCGTCAAGCCAACTTCGCCCCCCTCAGCCAGCCCTGTTTGTTCGTGGTGAAAAAGAATGGCAGCATTCTGCAGAACCTGAATCGCTGGATCGCCAGGTTGCCGGATGAGTCGCGCGCAGCCCCATTGCTTGTCATTGACGACGAGGCTGATCAGGCATCGATTGACACACGGGACCAGCCGCTTCTTCCGGACAATTCTTTCGATGAAGACTATGATCCGACGAAGATCAACGGCGAGATACGCAAGCTTCTGAACTCCTTCAACCGGTCGGCCTACGTCGCCTATACTGCGACTCCATTCGCAAACATCCTGATGCACGATGTGCGCTCCGCCAAGAACTACGGCATCGACCTCTTCCCCTCAACGTTCATCATTTCCTTGACACCGCCAGATGACTATTTCGGCCCGGCAGCAGTGTTTGGGACTAACGACGAGGGCGATCAGGGCGGGCTGCCTCTCATCCGTCATATCAACCAGTCGCGGGAAGCCTGGATTCCAGATCCACATGACAAGACTCTCCGACCAACCTTCCAAGGCGAGGACCGCATTCCGCCCAGCCTGGAACATGCAATCGATGCGTTTCTTCTTGCTTGCGCCGCGCGGTCAGCCCGTGGCCAGAATAGGTCACACAACTCCATGCTCGTGCATGTCTCCCGCTTCGTAGACGTCCACGACGTTGTCCACAGGCAGGTACAGCATTACCTGGACGTCACGCGCGCGTTGATTTCGGGCAACGATCGAGGGACGCTCGATCGATTGCGGCGGCTTTGGGATATCGACTTCGTTCCGACCGGCGAGGACATCCGCGGCACTGTATTTGGTCGCCGCACGGATCCTCTTGACTGGGCTGCCATCCTCACACGCCTCCCGGATAGCGGAGACAGGATCAGGGTAGTCGTTACCAACGGACGGTCGAAGGCAGGTCTCGATTATGATAGTTACAAGGACTCAGGACTGTCGGTAATCGCGATTGGCGGTGACAAGCTCTCGCGTGGGCTTACGCTTGAGGGCCTGACAGTGAGCTACTTTCTCCGCATATCAAAGCAGTACGACAGCCTCCTTCAAATGGGGCGCTGGTTCGGCTATCGTCGAGGTTTTGCGGATGTCTGTCGCCTCTACACTACGCCTGACATGGAGGACTGGTTCCGGCATGTCGCGACCGCCAACAAAGAGCTAAGGACTCAAATCGCACACATGCAACTGATGCTCGCCACACCCAGGGAGTACGGATTGCGGGTGGCGGGACACAGCATCATGATTGTCACTGCCGCGAACAAGCAACGGTTCGCCGTAGAGCGGAGGGTCGGCTTTGCGGGAGAAGGGAAAATTCAGACGGTTATGTTCAGGGAACCCGGGATCGTCGAGCAGAACGCTGCAGCCACCGACGTTTTCATCGAAGCGCTCGGCAGCGGCGTCCTGTCACCGCGCAGACCTGGCACCAAGATTCCCGCAAAGGGCGAGCTATGGTCCAGCGTGTCAGGGCGGACGGTGGCAGCGTATCTCCGTAGCCTCAACTTTCCGCCCGAGAGCGATGAGATTGCCGGAAGACTGCTGGCTGGCTATATCGAAGATCAGATCCTTCGCGCAGGCGAGCTCACCGACTGGACGATTTTTCTGGCGACCGGCGAGGATGGGATCGAAGTCGAGCTTGCCGGACGCAGGTTTCGCAGCGTTCAGAGGACGCCGCGTACTGAGCGCTCTAATTCGACCCGGTTCATAGTTAAGTCCGTGCTGAACCCACCCGATGAGGCGATCGATCTTACCGACGACGAATTCGCTGAGGCTCTCCGACTGACGAACAATGAACGCCGGCTGGAGGGCACCCCCGAGACGGGTCGGCCATCTGGGCCCTCCATCCGGGCAGTGAGAGCAAAGCGCCCGCAGAACGGTCTCCTGATTATATATCCGCTCGATCCACGCCTCGCGGAGGTTGGCACCGGCCGTCCACTAATCGGCGTCGTCGTAAGCTTTCCTGAGAGCGTGACAGCGTTGGAGCGCCTCTACGTCGAGAACGTCGTCGGTCAGCGTGAGCACCCATGACAACCGCTGACTGGGATCAAGCCCTGCGAGATGCTTGGGAGGAGCTCGCCCTCCACCCTCCCCGAGCACGGCACTTTCGGACGCGCAGGCTTTCGGCGGAGCTCCACCTGGACGCCCATGCTGGTCTCCGAGCGACTGACGACGCACCATGTCTTGTAATCGAAGCTGCCGCACCAGCCGATGCATTCTTTGAGGTGAGTGGCATGAGGCTCTACTCGGCCGCGGGTGAGGAAGGTCCTCTCCTTGTTCTCTCGCTCGAAGATCGCGAGAGCCTCGACCTGTTCGCGGCAGTGTGCGCGGACACCCTGCAGGCCGCCGCCAGACCTCCACAGGTCGAGGAGCTCGCATCGTTCCTCGCTCGGCTGCGCGCTTGGCGCCATTTCCTGCGTGAACGCCGACCCGGCCTTACGCGCGAAGAGACTGTCGGCCTCATCGGCGAGTTGGTCGTTCTGCGCCGCCTAATTCGGAATGACTCGACCCTGTTGGCAACCTGGACTGCCCCGGACGATGGTCTTCATGACTTCGAGCTGGCTGGGCATGCACTCGAGGTTAAAGCGACGCTCGGGGCGGCCGCGACGCTGCACATCTCAGGCCTCGATCAACTTGACACGTCAGGACTGAGCAGGTTGGATCTCCTGCACGTACGTTTGGCGGAAACGTCGGATGGTCAATGCCTGGAGGACATGATCCAGGAGATTACAGCTTGCCTCGTACACAATGCAGCAAGGCGCGATTTCGACAATGCGTTGCTGCGCCGCGGTTTGATGCCCGACGATGTTAGCGCCCGCAACGCCCCCCGGGCATCTGTCCGGATGTTGACCGCTTTTGCAGTCGAAAAGGGTTTTCCCAGGCTCGTTCGCGCTTCTGTGCCCCTTGCCGTCGCAGAAGCGGACTACAAGCTGGAGCTGAGAGGAATCGAGGACTATTCCATCGAGGCAGACTTTGTGCTTGCAACTTTTGGAGGGAGAACAGTCCCTTGAGCGAAGATGTAGTGGATCGATTTGCCGCGCAACTGGCAGCCGAGGTCAAGGATGGTGTCTCTCTTGAGGAGCCCTTCTCGGAGAGGAGCTTCACGCGGGTTGTCCTGGAGCATCTCGAGGAGGCCGGGCACCTCGACAACACCTTTGATCTGCATCAGGAAGGCCGCCTTGGCAGTGCGGTGTACCGGATCGACGGATTCGCCTTCGATGAGGACCGAGTCCGACTCGACCTGTTCACTACGCTATACGCCGGTGAAATTCCTCCTGCTCGGCTGCCCGCAGCCGACGTGATCAAGTCATTCAAACGCGCCCTCCGATTTGCAATCCTCTGCCTCGACGGGCTGGCCGACAGACTTGAACCGTCTAACAAAGAAGCGAGCGATCTCGCGCGGCGGATTGAGGCGGAAGCATTGGCCCTTGCCACCTTGCGCATTGTGCTGCTAACAGACGGCATAATCAATGGAGGCCTCCCGGAACGGGAAAAGTGGAAGGAATGCACGGTTGAGTACGACGCCTACGACATCGTCCGCCTCCAGAGAGTCTTGGGCGAGGGCGAAACTCGTGCCGATATTACTGTCGATCTCGTAACCCTGACTGGCGCTCCAACACCGTGTCTTCACGTACCCTCCGGCAACGGCGGCTACGACGCTTACCTGACCGTCCTTCCTGGTGATGCTCTCGCGCGAGCATATGAGCGATATGGGGTGCGACTGCTGGAGCTCAACGTGCGAGCGTTCCTTGGGCTGAAGGGCGGCAAGAGCGTAAACGCGGAGCTCCGTAAGACGATTCTGGAACAGCCTTCGATGTTTTTGGCATTCAACAATGGCATCGTTGCTACCGTCGACAGCATAGAGCTGGCCTCCGCTCAGGGTGCAAATCCTGCGATTTGCTCCTTGAGTGGGCTGCAGATCGTCAACGGTGGCCAGACGACTGCGTCGCTTCATCGGGCTTGGCGCAAGGAAAATCTCAACCTCCGCGGCATCTCTGTTCCGATGAAGATAATCAAGGTGCGGGGCGCCGACCTCGGGGAAATGGTAGCGTCGGTCTCCCGCGCGGCGAACCGTCAGAACACGGTTCAATTGGCAGACTTCTCCGCCAACGATCCTTTTCACCAGCAGCTGGAGGTGCTCGCGAATAATATTTGGCTTGACGACGGAAAGGGCCGCTGGTTCTACGAGCGCGCCAGAGGCTCCTATCTCGCCGCTGAACAGAAGGCCGCCTTTCGCAAATCAGACAAGCAGGCATTCAGGCTGCAGACGCCCAAGCAGAGGCGCTTCAGCAAGCTGGAAGTTGCCCGTAATTTGTCAGCTTGGTCGAACCTGCCGTATCGCGTGTGTCTCGGCGGCCAGAAGAATTTTCAGCACTTCATGCAGCGGCTGAGGGAAGAACCAGCGCCTCTCCTCGATGCGGCGGAGTTCAAGAGGCTGGTGGCAATAGGGATTCTTTATCGCGCCGTGGAGCGGACAGTGCGGACCATGAAGTTTCCGGCCTATAGTGCGCAGATCGTAGCGTACCTCGTGGCCGGTCTGAGCTACCGGACAGGCGGGCGCGTAAACTTTGCGCGCATCTGGACACGGCAGGCGATCAGCCCGGATCTGGAGCATCTAATAAGAGTTTGGGCGCCACTGGTCGATGGTGAGCTGCGGAAGTCCGCTGGACAACGGAATCCCAGCGAGTGGTATAAGAAGGAGGAGTGCTGGACAGGCATGAGAAACCGTCTGCCTGAGCTCTCTGAACCGCTTCCTCCCGAACTGTCCCACAGTGAATTCGGTCCGCGGGCTGATGCCCAAGGATCTTCATCCGGCGTCTTCGCCGTGGACCACGACCGGATCGCCCTCTGCATGGGAGTCAGCGGAGCCACCTGGCTTGAGGTGGCAGAGCGAGGCCTGCGAGCTGGGCTATTCCACTGGAAGGTTGCAGGAATCTGCAGAACACTTGCACAGTATGCCGCCGGTGGCTGGGAGCGCAAGCCCTCTGCGAAGCAGGCGAAGCCAGCCCTTGAAGCACTCCAGAGTGTTGTACAAGCTGGGATTGTCGCCAACTGAACTCGAAACAATCGAGGGATAGAGGGGCTTCACGCCCACTGCCCAACCCGGGGTTGTGGAAATGCAGGCGCCATATGGAGCGACGAGCGCAGCGAGCACATGATCCAAAATCCGGCGCCATGGTGGGCAGGCGACCCCTCACTACCACTCTCACCACCACCCACTCCCTGACTCGGGAGGAACTCCACGTTGTAGACGGCGGCTTCCGATGCGTACACTGAAGCCGGGAGTCTCGGTCGTCCCGCATATTCGAATCCGAGTCTTCCCGTCCTCTTCGTTCTTCTGCGAACGCTATCCCTAAGGCACAAGAAGTAGTCAGGTGACCATCAGCTACCTGGGGACGGAAACGAGAGCGGCCCCCTATCCCAGGACGAGCCTCCCTTTTTCCTGGGAGCCCAGCGCAGCGGCACGCGGAACCAGCCGTCAATTCGTCAATTCGATTTCTACTGCTCCCCAGGCAGGGCCAAAATCGAGCCGCAGACCAACTCCGACGATGCGCCACAAACCACTGCTTTATTGGCCTTACTTGGTGCCCAGGAGCGGAATTGAACCACCGACCCTGTGATTCTCAGGAATCTGGCCACCGACGGATTGGTTGCCCATCGTAATGCTGGCAGTCCCGCATCACACCGGCGCGCTCGCTCCTGGCACCGCCGCCGCCGTCATCTCCGGTGAGGGCGCGGCGTTGTCCGTCACCACCTGGGGGCAGCGGCGGCAGGCGGCGGCGCCCTGCTCGTGCCACCACCGGCAGGTGGGGCGCAGGGAGCAGGGAGGCAGGCGGTCGGCCACCACCGGCAGGAGCTGCACGATGCGCTCTCCCAGCGAGCAGCGGGCGCCGTCGAAGTGCCGGCAGCCGCCCTCGGCGCACTTCCCGCCGAAGCGGAATACCGATGCCGGCGCGGCCGGGGCGGCCAGGGAGAGGACCTCGGGGCTGGCGGCGACCGGCCGCTGGAGGTAGCCGATGCGCGGCTCGGCAGCGCTGCCGCCGACCACACCGAAGATCACCGCCCCGTCGCCCTCGGGATGAGCGCTGGGACAGGCCAGGCCGCCGCCGGGCAGGACGGCCGATTGCAGCCCGGGAACGGTCGGGGAAGGTTCGCGGATCGGTTCGTTCATGGCTCCCTCGCGGCGGCGCACGTGACGCGGAAGGCCGGGCTGAACCGGCCGGCGTCCTCGAGGAGCGCGGCCGGCTCAGGCCGGGTGGATCTGGCAGCCGGCCGCGGCCGGCCGAGCGGACGGACGCCCTCCGGCGCGCGCCGGCGCCACGGACTACTGCTCGTTGATGCCGCCCCCGACGGGGCCGCCGACGGTCCCCTGCGGCTCGTTGAACAGGTTCAAGGCGGGGTCGAGGATGATGCCCACCCAGATGGGACGGCGAGCCACCGGCGCCGCCGGCTGGACCCCCTCGTTCCGCAGCTGGTTGGAAGCGCGCATGGCGGCGCTGGTGGCGGCCTCGACGAAGTCCTCGAACGACAGACGGGATGCCTGGGAGCGTGGAGGCGGCAGGGGAAGGGTCGGGGAATCGCTATCGACGGAACGCTCGCTCATGGAGGTCTCCTTTCGACCTCTCAGGCGTCGCGGCCAGCGATTTCGTTACCGCGATAGAAAAGGGTACCGCCCACGACACTGGCCTGGGCCGGCCGGTGCCCGGCCGCTTCGCCCGCTCAGGCGCCGCGGGACCGCACCATCAGAGCGAGCGGCAAGGTGATCACGAACGGGATGCGAAAGCGGAATTGTCCTCCGCGATCGCCATCTGGCGCCTCGCGCTCAGCTCCCGCTGGGCTTTTTCTCGGGACCCTGCCGCAGCTCCTCCGCCACTCGCCGGTAGGCGGCGCGGAACGGCAGCCCCTGCTCCAGCACCAGGCGGTAGGCGCGCTCGGTGGCGTGGATCTCGGGGGGCAGGCGGATGCGGTCGGGGCGGAACGAGACGCCTGCCAGGGCCGCCGTCATGATGGCCAGGGTGTCCCGGGCCAGGTCGAGGCCGCGGAACAGCGGCGCCTTGAGCAGCTGGAGGTCGCGGTGGTAGCCGGAGGGCAGCTTGGCGGTGATCGCCAGCGCCTCGGCGAGGCAGCCCTGCGCCGTGGCGGTGCGCCCGCGCACCAGCTCGAAGACGTCGGGGTTGCGCTTCTGCGGCATGATCGAGGAGCCGGTGGTCATCGCCTCGGGGAGGGTGACGAAGCCGAGCTCCTGGCTGCTCCACAGCACCAGGTCCGCCGCCAGCCGGCCGAGGTCCTGGAGCGTCAGGACCACCTCGAACAGCACCTGCGCCTCGGCCTTGCCGCGCGACAGCTGCACCGCGGTGACCGGCTCCTGCACCACCGCGAAGCCGAGGCGGCGGCGCGTCGCCTCGCGGTCGATGGGCAGCAGCGGCACCCCGTACCCCGCGGCCGAGCCGAGGGGGCTCTGATCGATGCGCCGCAGGCACCCGGCGAGCCCCGCGGCATCGTCGCGCAGCGCCGCGGCGAAGCCGCCGGCCCACAGCGGCACCGAGCTCGGCATCGCCGGCTGCATGTGGGTGTAGCCGGGCAGCGGTGTCGCCGCCTCCCGCCGCGCCAGCGCGTCCAGGGCGCCGGCCGCGCCCTCGGCCGCGGCGGCCAGCGCCGCCACCTCGTCGCGCAGGTAGAGGCGCAGCGCCGCCAGCACCTGGTCGTTGCGCGAGCGCCCCAGGTGCAGGCGGGCGCCGGCCTCGCCGATGCGCGCCGTCAGCCGGCTCTCCAGCGCCGTGTGCACGTCCTCGTCGGCCAGCTCGATCTGCCACTCGCCCGCGGCATGGGCGGCGGCGAGCGCCTCCAGGCCGGAGCGGATGGCCGCCACGTCGGCCGCCGCCAGCAGGCCGCATTCGCCCAGCATCTCGGCGTGCGCGATCGACGCCCGCACGTCGTGGGGCACCAGCCGCGCGTCCAGCCGATGGTCCTCGCCGGCGGTGTAGCGCAGCACCCGCTCGTCGAGCGGCACGGCGCCGGGCTTGTCCCACAGGCGGGTCATCGCCTCAGCTCACCGCCGCCAGGGGCTCGGCGGCGGCACTTCGTGCCAGGCCGGCCTCCCCGGCGGTCAGCACCTCGGCGAAGCTCCCCACCAGGCGGGTGTAGAAGCGCGCCCCGTCCAGCACCTCGCCCGCCAGCACGAACTCGTTGGCGGTGTGCGAGCGCTCGCTCCTCCCCGGGCCGCACTTGAGCGCCGGGATGCCCTCCATGAACACCAGGTCGGAGAGCGTCGCCGAGCCGTAGAGCCGCGCCTCGGGGCGGACCCGCCGCGCCGCCTCGACGATCGCCGCCGTGGCCGGCGTCTCGCGCGGCACCAGGCGGTCGGAGAGCACCCGCACCTCGCCGCTCACCGCCCGGCGCAGGCGCGCCACCACCTCGGCCGGCGGCAGCGCCGGGGTGGTGCGCACGTCGAGCAGCGCCGACGCCTCGGCCGGCACGACGTTGCGCGCCACGCCGGCGCGCAGCTCGGTGGGCTCGATGGTCACCGCGCCCAGCCGCTCGTGCGGCGGCCCGAGGTCCACCGCCTCCAGCGCCACCAGGTCGTGCGCCAGCCGCCGCGCCGCGTTCGCCGCCCCCAGCGCCCGGGCGTGGGCGGCGTGGCAGGCCTCGCCGCGGGCCTCGAGCTGCAGCACCAGGAGCCCCTTCTGCGCGATCGCCAGGTCGAGGCCGGTGGGCTCGCCGACCACCGCCGCCGCCGGCCGCCGCCCCAGCCGCTCGAGTTCGGCGAGCGCCGCCTGGGTGCCGGTGCCGCGCGTCTCCTCCGCCTCGACCAGCGCCAGCGCCAGGGTGAAGGGCAGCTCGACCTCGGCGAAGGCGGCGAAGGCGGCGATCATCCCGGCCACCGCCGCCTTGGCGTCGTTGGCGCCCAGGCCGTGGACCCGCTCCCCCACCGGCCGCGCGTCCCAGGGATCGCGCGTCCAGCCGGGCACCGGCGGCACCGTGTCGAGATGGGTGTCGAAGAGCAGCAGCGGCAGCGGCGCCGCCGAGCCGCCGCCGTGCTGCCGCGCGGCCGAGCGCTCGGCCCGCGGCGCCGCCGGCTCGGCGCCGCCGCGCGACAGCAGCAGCAGGCTGTTGCCCAGCCGCAGCGGCACCAGGCCCCGCCGCCGCCACCAGCCCTCCAGGAAGTCGGCCAGCTCCAGCTCCTCGCCCGACACCGAGCGGATGGCGGTGATCGCCTGGTGCAGCGCCAGAACCTCGCGCTCCGGCAGCATCATCGCCCGCTCTCCCAGCCGCCGCCGGCAGCCGCGGGAACGACGGCCCCCACCGGCTGGACGCCACCCGCGGCCGGGTCCGCCACCGCCGCACCCGGCGCCGGCGGGCTGCCGGGCCCGGACACGGCAACCGGTGCCACCGGGCGCCCCGCCGCCGCCACGCCGACCGGCGCCGGCGCGCTGTCCGGGGAAGGTGCCGCCAGCGCGCCGCCGGGCAGCATCGAGGCCGCGGTGTCGGCCACCACCATCGTGCCGACGCCCTCGTTGGTGAAGACCTCGGCGAGCAGGCTGTCGGGCACCTCGGCGCCGACGATGTGCACCCGGCGCACGCCACCGCGCAGCGCCGCCTCGATGCTCGCCGCCTTGGGCAGCATGCCGCCGCCGAGGCTCCCCCGGTCGCGCAGCCGCGCCAGGCCGGCGAGGTCGGTCAGCGACACCACCGACCCGGGCTCGTCCGGCCGCTCCAGGATGCCCGGCGCGCCGGTCAGCAGCAGGAGCTTCTCCGCCCGCAGCGCCACCGCCACCGCCGCGGCGACCGTATCGGCGTTGACGTTGAGCAGGGCGCCGCGGTCGTCGGCCGCGAGCGGGCTCACCACCGGCACCATGCCGGCGGCGAGCAGCGTCTCCAGCACCGCCGGATCGACCGCCGCCAGGTCGCCGACGTGGCCGTAATCGACCGGCCCCGCCTCGCCGGGCACCGCGACCGGCGGGCGCCGCCGCGCCTGGAGGAGGCCGGCGGCCACCCCCGACAGCCCGACCGCCGGCAGGCCCACGGCGCGGCAGGCCGCGAGCACCCGGGTGCTGACCGCGCCGGCCAGCACCATCACCGCCACCTCCAGCGCCGCGTCGTCGGTCACTCGGCGCCCGGCGACGATGCGCGGCTCGGCGCCCAGGGCGCGCGACAGCGCCGTCGATTGCGGCCCGCCGCCGTGCACCACGACGACGCGGATGCCCACCTGGTGCAGCACGTGGACCTGCTCGATCAGCTGCCGCATGGCGCGGTCCGCCGCCTCGCCGGCCAGCGCCGCGCCGCCGATCTTGACCACGAAGGTCTTGCCCTTGAACAGGCGCACGTAGGGCACCGCCTGCCGCAGCGCCGCGATGGCCGCGCTCTGCTGTCCCACGTCCTTCATCACGCCTCCCTCCCGGCCGGCACCGCGGGCACCGCGGCGTCGCCTGCTGCCCGCACCGCCGCCGGCGCATGCCCCCGGGCCTCCGGCACGGCCGCGCCGCCGGGAGCGCGGTCCGCGGCGGCGGCAGGC
>JASLEW010000322.1 GCA_030150965.1 Thermoanaerobaculia bacterium
GGCCTGGCGCACATTCATGCCTCGTTCAACAACACGACCGTGACGATCACCGACACGGAAGGCAATGTCGTGGCGTGGTCGAGCGCGGGCGGCATCGGCTTCAAGGGCTCGCGCAAGGGCACGCCGTTCGCGGCGACCCAGGCGGCGCTCAGCGCCGGCAACGTCGCCAAGACGGTCGGGATGCGCTCGCTCGACGTCCGCGTCAAGGGCCCGGGCTCCGGCCGCGAATCGGCGATCCGCGCCCTGCAGACGGTCGGTCTGGAAGTGAAATCAATCAGCGACGTGACGCCGATTCCGCACAACGGATGCCGTCCGCCGAAGCGGAGGAGAGTGTAAATGGCTCGTTATATCGGTCCGGTCTGCCGCCTCTGCCGCCGCGAGGCGATGAAGCTGTTCCTCAAGGGGGAACGCTGCTACACGGAGAAGTGCGCGATCGAGAAGCGCAACTTCCCGCCCGGGCAGCACGGCAAGACGCGGAAGGCGAAGCTGGCCGGCTACGGCCTGCAGCTGCGCGAGAAGCAGAAGGTCAAGCGCATCTACGGCGTGCTCGAGGCGCAGTTCCGCACCTACTTCGAGGAGGCCGACCGCCGCAAGGGAATCACCGGCGAGAACCTCCTGGTTATGCTGGAGAGGCGGCTGGACAACGTCGCCTACAGCCTGGGCTTCGCCGGCTCCCGCGCCCAGGCGCGGCAGTTCGTGCGCCACGGGCACGTCCTGGTGGACGGCCGCAAGATCACCATCCCGTCGTACCAGGTCAAGGCCGGGCAGACCGTCGCGGTCAAGGAGGCCAGCCGCAAGAACGCGTTCATCCGTTCGAGCGTCGAGACGGCGCGCGGCCGCGGCGTGCCCGACTGGTTGGACCTCGACGCCGAGAACGTGACCGGCAAGGTGACCCGCCTGCCGGCGCGCGAGGACATCAAGCTGCCCATCCAGGAGCAGCTGATCGTCGAGCTGTACAGCCGCTAGAAATCGCAAGCCAGCCGCGGCTGGAGCTAAGGAGTCTCTATGGTTTGGAAAGGTTTCCAGCGCCCGAAGCGCGTTGAGGTCGATACCGAGTCGCTCACCGGCACCTACGGGCGCTTCACCGCGCAGCCCTTCGAGCGCGGCTTCGCCACCACCATCGGCAACGCTCTCCGGCGCTGCCTGCTGTCGTCGATCGAGGGCGCGGCCATCACCTCGGTGCACATCGAGGGGGTGCTGCACGAGTTCTCGTCGATCCCCGGGGTGCAGGAGGACGTCACCGACATCATCCTCAACCTCAAGCAGATCCCCATCCGCCTGCACACCGAGGAGCCGAAGGTCCTGACCATCGACGTCGAGGGGCCGGGCAAGGTGAGCGCCGGCCAGATGACCGAGGACCCGCAGATCGAGATCATCGATCCGGCGGTGCATGTCGCCACCCTCAACGAGGAGGGGAAGCTCAAGCTGCAGGCGCTGGTCAAGCGCGGGCGCGGGTACATCTCGGCCGACCGCAACTTCGACGAGTCGATGGGCATCGGCTGGGTGCCGGTCGATTCGGCGCACAGCCCGGTGCGGCGGGTCAACTACCGCGTCGAGGCGGCGCGCCTCGGTCAGACCACCGACTACGAGCGGTTGATCCTGGAGGTGTGGACCAACGGCACGGTGAGCCCCGAGCAGGCGGTGTCGCTCGCCGCGACCCTGCTCAAGGACCACCTCGGCATCTTCATCCAGAGCGAGGACGGGCTGCGCACCGACGGCGGCGAGGTGAGCGAGGAGCTGGCCGGCCTCGACGCCCTGCTCGCCCGGCAGATCGACGAGTTGGACCTCTCGGTGCGCTCGGCCAACTCGCTCAAGAACGCCAACATCCACACCCTCCGCGACCTGGTGCGCCGCAGCGAGAAGGACATGCTGGAGACCAAGAACTTCGGCAAGAAGTCGCTCGAGGAGGTGCAGGAGGTGCTGGACAAGCTCGGCCTGTCGCTGGGCATGGACGTGCCGGACCGCCCGGCCGGAGCCGGGGCCTCGGCCTGACGTGGCGCGGCTGCCTGCGACCCGCGCTTGAGATCCGAAGGAGACTCGACAGATGCGTCACGCAGTCAGAGGCAGGAAGCTCGGCAGGACGTCCTCCCATCGTGAGGCGCTGTTCCGCAACCAGCTGCAGTCGCTGGTGGACAAGGAGCGGATCATCACCACGCTGCCCAAGGCGAAGGAGCTGCGTCCGCTGGCCGAGCGGGTCATCACCCACGGCAAGCAGGGCACCGTCCACGCGCGCCGCTGGGCGCTGCGCTGGCTGCTGCGGCGCGACCTGGTCAAGAAGGTGTTCGACGACATCGCGCCGCGCTTCAGCGACCGCCCGGGCGGCTACCTGCGCATCGTCAAGCTCGGGCCCCGCCAGGGCGACGGCGCCGAGATGGCGGTGATCGAGCTGGTCGATTTCGTCCCCTCCGAGAAGTCCACCGAGGCCAAGGGCAAGGACGACGCCAAGGGCAGCGCCAAGAAGGGCAAGGCGGCGGCAACGGCCGGCGGCAAGAAGGGCGCCGCGCCCGAGGTGGAGGACGAGGGCGAGGAGAAGAAGCCGCCCAAGAAGGCGGCCAAGCCGGCGAAGCCGGCTCAGAAAGCCGCCAGGCCGAAGGCGTCCGCGCCCAAGCCGGCCGAGGGCAAGGGGGGCAAGAAGGAGCGCGGCGGCGACGCGAAGACGGCGAAGACCTCGCGGGGCGCCGGCCGCAAGCCCACGACGCCGCAGAAGACCGTGTGATAGCCTGAGGGGGCATAAGTCGCGTCCAGCCCCCCGAGTCGCCACCGCAGCCGTACCCACGGCCGGCGCCCTGAAGGGCTGCCGGCCGTTTTCACGACGGCCCTTTTCCAAGAGGAGGTGGGCGATGTCCAAGGTGAACACCGGACGGGTGGTGCTGGCCGGCCTGGTCGCGGGGCTGGTGATCAACGTCGTCGATTTCGTGGTCAACGTGACCATCCTGGGCAAGCAGTGGGCCGATGCCACGGCGGCGCTGGGGGTCAAGATGGACAGCCAGGCCAACGTCCTGTCGGCCCTCGGCTGGATCGCCATGGACTTCATCGCCGGCCTCTTCGCCGCCTGGCTCTATGCCGCCATCCGGCCGCGCTACGGCGCCGGGGCCAGGACGGCCCTCCTCGCCGGCGTCGCCACCTGGTTCATCACCCACGTGCCCCTCGGCTCCCTCTCCTGGAACGGCCTCTACCCGGCCTCGCTCTTCGCCGCCTCGACGGCGGGCGCGCTGGTCGCCATCCTGGCCGGCAGCTGGGTGGCCGGACGCCTGTACAGCGAAGCGGGGTGAGCGCTCCGGGCCGGCCGCGCGAGACGCCGGCCGGCGATGGGCGGCGATGCCTGGCGCGCCGGCTGCTTCTCGCCGCTGATCGTCCAGGTCGGCCGGTCCATGGATCCGGGTGGCGCCGTGCGAAGGCCGACGGCCGTTGCATAATGGCTCCATGATGGAGAACGAGGGTCAGGCGCCGGGGTTGGGGCGCGAAGCTCAAGACTTGCGCCCTGGGCGCGATGGTGGAGATTTGCGCCTTGGGCGCGATGGTGGAAAATTGCGCCTGGGGCGCAATGTGCTGACCCTGGGCGGGGTCAGCCTGCTCACCGACGTCGCGACCGAGGCCGGCTACCCGCTGCTGCCGCTCTTCCTCACCACGGTCCTGGGGGCGAGCGCCACCGCGCTCGGCGGCATCGAGGGCACTGCGGAGTCGGTGGCGTCGCTGCTCAAGCTCGTCAGCGGGTGGCTGTCGGACCGCTTCGCGGCGCGCAAGCCGCTGGTGGTCGCCGGCTACAGCCTGGCATCGCTCGCCAAGCCGCTGATCGGCCTCGCCCGGACGCCGGGGCAGGTGGGGGCGTTCCGGGTCACCGACCGCGTCGGCAAGGGCATCCGCTCGTCGCCGCGCGATGCCCTGATCGCCGACTCGGTGGCGCCCTCGATCCGCGGCAAGGCCTTTGGGTTCCATCGCGCGCTCGACAACCTCGGCGCGGTGATCGGCCCGCTCCTCGCCTTCGCCGTGCTGCGCTGGGCGCCGCACGTCAGCCTGCGGCAGGTGTTCTTCCTCACCGCCATCCCGGCCGCCCTGGCGGTGGCACTGCTCCTGATCGGCGTGCGCGAGGTGCCCCGGCGGGAGGCCGGGGGGCCGGCGGACGAGCCCGGCCGCTCCGCGGCCGCCGCCGGCTCCGCGGTGCGGGGCGGCAAGGCGCTGGGGGCGCGTTTCTGGTGGCTGTTCGCCATCCTGATCGTCTTCACCCTGGGCAATTCGAGCGACGTGTTCCTGCTCCTGCGCGCCACCCAGGTGGGGATCGCGGCGGTTCTGGTGCCGGTCCTCTGGGCGCTGCTCAACCTGGTCAAGGCGCTGTTCAACGTGCCCGGCGGCGAGCTCTCCGACCGCTTCGGCCGCCGCCCGCTGCTCGTCGCCGGCTGGCTGATCTACGCCGCGGTCTATCTCGGCTTCGGCGCCGCCACCGCACCCTGGCAGGTCTGGGCGCTCTTTGCCGCCTACGGGCTCTACTTCGGCGCCACCGAGGGGGTGGAGTCGGCGCTGGTGGCCGACTTCGTGCCGGCCAGCCGCCGCGGCGCCGCCTACGGCCTCTACAACCTGGCGATCGGCATCGCCGCCCTGCCGGCCTCCCTGGTCTTCGGTTACCTCCTCGACCACGCCGGCCCGCGGGTGGCCTTCAGCTTCGGCGCCGCCATGGCCTTCGCCGCCGCCCTCGCCATCTGCTTCGTGGTGCCGCCGCGCCGCGCCACGGAAGCCTCAGGACGCTGACGGCGGTTTCTCGCCGGTGATCGCCCAGCTGAGGCGCTCCAGGGGGTCGGGCTGCGCGACGCGAAGATCCACCCAGGAAAACTCGCGCAGAAAATCCTCGCCCGTGACCGCGACCTGGAGCGGATCATGAACAGCGGCCTGGTGAAGGTTTCGCCGGAGCCCTGAGCGTCAGGCACGGCCTCGCGCTCCAGCCAGCTCAGTGGGGCGCCGGGGCGCCGGCCGGTGCGGGGCCGGCGAGGGCGGCGGCACGGGCGGCGATCAGCGCGAACCCCCTGGTGCGGGCCTCGCCTTCGAGCGCCAGGGTGCGTTCTCGCGCACCGGCGGCCCCGGGTACCGTCCCGGCCACGACGGCGCCGGCCGCTTCGGCCTCGGCCAGCTCGGCCTCCAGGCGCAGCTCCAGCAGACCCTTGCGCGTGGCCTCGTCGCGCACCGCGGCGAAGGCGCTCAGCGCCCTTGGCCGCTCGGCCGCCGGCAGCAGCAGGGCCGCGCGCAGGGTGACCAGGAGCCGGGTGCGCAGGTCCTGGGCCGCTGGCGATGCTGCCTCCCGCGGCGGGAGGGGTGCCGCGGCAGGTGGCGGGCCGGCCGCGGGTGCGGCGGCGCCGGCCGTGCCCGCGGCGCCGGAAGGGGTTGCCTGGACCTCCGAGCCGGGGGCCGGGGGCGTGCTCAGCAGCGCCGTGGCCCGCTCGATGTCGGCGCGAGCGCGTTGCGCAAGGCCGGCCCCGCTGCTGGCGGCACCGCCCCGCCCCGCGCAGCCGGCCC